>JAHJCS010000219.1 GCA_018812465.1 Nanobdellota archaeon
CTGGCCGATATACTTCTATATAACTCAAGGAGAGATAATAAAACCAAAAGAGAGCATATCTATCCCTCTTGTCTCAGCACTCCTTCCCATACAGAGATATGACCTTCCTTATGATGTCTCTTATCCTGTCATGGTGAGCATCAGGGCTCCTGATGCATTGCGCGGAAAAGGGTACAGCTTTGTCTTTGCTCTTGAATCCAATGTCAGGAATAATGAGCCTATCACAGGAGAGACTGCAGAAGCAAAGATATCTCTTGATCTCTCAGCTGATGCAGCATACTGCGAGGAGAAACAGCTCAACAGCGCTGATGTCACATTCAGGGTCGCTGATCTTCTTGGCAGGCCGATACCTGATGCATCTGTGACTTTCTCAGCACAGGACACTGGCTGTCTGATTGGCTTTACTGAGCTTGATGGCGACCGGGCTGTATTCACAGGAAAATTCCCTAAAGGAGCTATCGGCTCAATAATAATAGAGCATCCTGATTATGAGAAATATGTCAAGCTTTACTTCAGAGGCAAGGATGAGCCTCAGGACCTTGGTGTCATAAACATGAAAGGATATGTTATCAAAAATGTGACTGCAAAGAGAGTAGATATAGACAAGGTGCCTTACAATCCTGTTCTGGGCGGTGGGGGTTGGCAGTTCATACCTCTAAAGCACACCCTAAGAGGCAATGAGAAGGTTGTTGTGATGCTTGAAAGGATCAAGGAGACACCTTATGATGATGAGGTCTTCACAGCAGCAGAGCTGACTCAGACAACTCAGGCTGAAATGAGGCTTGTGCCTGGCAAATACAATCTTAAAGTTGTCATACTCCAACAGGGTGTGACTGTTGTGATACCTAAAGAGGAAGTCGAGGTTGATGATGAAGATGAGACAATTCCTGAGACTGTCCTGGCAAACAACGCAGATTTCATGGCAGGCCAATATGAAACAGAGATAATTATTGATAATGGAATCTATTATGATAACACCATAGAATTCACAGCAGTGGCTTTCAATCTCATAGGCACTCCGACAAATGAAAGGGTGCATGATGACCTTAATGTATGGAGCAAAGTAGATCAGATAGCCAATAATCATGCTGAGTACTTACAGCCTGTGCTTATTGCAGAAGCATCGCCATGACTATTATTCAGTAAGAATTTACAGTAAAAATTATAAACCCAAGTGATTAACAATGGATTCAATGGAAGAGATGATGAAGATGAAGTCAGACACCCTGAGGTTTTTGGCTATATTCATGAGCTGCTTAATCATAAGTATTCCTTTCTATGTCTCAATAGTCAATGCCCAGACACTTTCTGAGGATATTCTGGTGACAAGTGTCAAGGGAAGCAATGGTGTGGATAATTACAGGAAATCTGACAATGATTTCTTTGAGCTGTTTGCGACAGTAAGGCTTGTTCAGGCGATTCCTAATCCTAATGCTCCTACTATGGTAAGCATCAATTATCCAGGTCTTGGCACTGCTTCAAGTTTCAGCAAATGTGTGCAGCCTTCAGGAGCAGGAGGATTTGAGTATAACTGTTCTTATAAATCTGCTACAGGATTCATGCCTTATGGTCCTGGAATCTATCCTATCAGTGTCTGCCTGACAGGAGCTGGAAGATGCCAGTCTGACTGCTCTTCATGTCCTTCTACCTGTGCTGCATGCAAGAGAGACATCAACCTATACGTCGACGGCCAGGCTCCAACAGTCAATTCTTTTGATGTCACTCCAAGGAATACAAGCGGAAAAGGACTTACTGCAACATATGATATTGAAGACAAGCTTTGCGCTTATTCTGCTTGCAGGAACAAATGCTCTGGACTAAGCAAGATTGAGCTTATAGACCAGGGCTCAAACAGGATATTAAAGACACAGGATGTGGTCACTACAATAAATGACTGCAGAAGATCAGGAACAGTAACATTTGATATGACTTCAGTGAGCGACGGCGCAACTGCTGTCTGCATCAAGGCTTATGATGCTCTTGGGCTTGCAAGTTTTGAGAGCAATAACTGTATCCGCGTCAACAAAGATGCAAAGACTCCTGTCATCACTATAGCTGATATTTTTGACAAGAATGGCATGGCACCTCTAAGATTCGTCAAGGTAGGGGGGACCCAGGTAAAGTTCATAGCCAATATCACAACATCCTCATTGTTCGGCATAAAGAAAGCCACTGTTGATTTGACTGGCTTTAATCTTGGAGTGCTTGACCTTTCATGCACTGGAGACAGCGGAATCCATACCTGCACAAGATCATTAAACCTGCAGGTCACAGCAGCGACTACTGCTAATATCAAAGTTGATGTCAATGATTCTGGCGGAAATTCTGTATCAACTACAAAGAGCATAACAATAGACCTTGACTCAATAGCGCCTAATGTTGTGAGCCTTCTCACAACCCATAATTACAATGATACCGGATATTTAGGGATGGGGATGAATGAGATCATAGCCCTTGTCAATGAGACTGGTGTTGGAATGGCTGGAAGCGATGTCCAGATAGCTGTTGGAACTGATGCTGCCAAGAAAGCAAGCTGCACTCAGGCAGGAAACATGTGGCTCTGCGGAATAAAGAATATCTCTGCTTCAGATGATCTTTATGTGACTGTGACTGGCGCTGATGATGCTGGAAATGCAATGCAGACCTACACAGGAACAATAGAATATGATGATATAATACCAGTCTTAAACAATGTCACTCTTCTCAACAGCGCTGATTATACTAAATCTTATTTCTTCACAGGTGATGATATGGTTGTGAGAGCCAATATAGCTGACAATTCTGCGATAAAGGATGATATGGGTGTGTTCAATGTATATGGTTCATTCCCTGGATTTGCTTCCTCTTTATACACCAAGCCAATTGATTGCTTTGAAAGCGATGATTCAGCAAGTGCATGGATATGCGAGTGGGAATTGGCTGATGTGCTCAATGGCACTGTTAAAGCATCATTCAGCATATCAGATATAGTCGGCAATATTGACAACAGCACAATCGCCAATCCTGTTACAGATTTCTTTATCCTTGCGCAAGATGGCGCAGGCAATTGGTACACTATACCTTCTGGACCTGTCACAATCTATCCTCAGAACACAAGCACTGATATTGATTATTGGGAATCATCACTTGCAGGAGTCTATCCTAATTTTGTGGATGCAGAGACCTTGAGGATAATAGGGCATGATGTCTGGTTCCAGATGGAGCTCACTGCAAGGGATGAAGAGAACACAAGACTTCTTGCTGTTGCTTTTGATCCCTCAACATGCAGTGGAGACTTTGACAGCTTTGTTGATGCAACAGGCACATTCATGGTCAGCCCTACAAGGAATTACACAAAACCCTGGATCAAGATGTCTCTTCAGAAGAATCTTGTGGAGAAAAAACAGCTAAAGTTCAACTGCACAATGACACTCATATCTCTCAGGGGAGGCTATGCTTCAATGCCTGAGATAGAGAACATCACACTTGTACTTCCTGTCGAGTCAATCGGAGAGCTTGGCAAACAGATAGAGAATGAGATTGATGAGGTTGAGAACGGGCCTCTCATAAAGATAGGCAACTGGATAGACACTGCTGCAAAATTGCTCCAGACTGCTGAGTTCCTATGCAATATCATATACACACTTCAGGGCTTTGCAGGAGCAACGCATCTTGCTGCTGCTGCAGTTGCGCCTCTTGAAGGAGGTCCTTTTGACTTTGTGGCCCGTGCCCTCAATGGATTATCCTGGGTAGGAGAGAAGATAGAGAAAGTACTTGGATGGCAGGGATTATCATTATTCTGTGCATTTGTGTCATGTAGCTTTGGACAATGTGCGTCATCTGTTAAGGATGGAAAAGTAGTTGATGGTCCTAAAGCTGACAAGTGGTACTGCAAGCCATACAATGCAATAATCGGCAAAGCATCAGTTTGGGTTGGAAACTCTGGAGTTGGAAATGCTATGGGCAAGCTTGCTAGTCAGGATTTCATATCTGGATTATATCCTGAGAAGCTGCTTCAGACAAGAGAGATGACCCCCGCTGATGCAAAAGCAGCAGCTGATAAAAATGCTCAAGCTGGAATAAACTCTGTATTCGGCAATCCAAAGAACAGTCTTATCTTAAGTTTCCTGACCTTATGCATTCCAGGAATAATAATGAATCTAAAGAAAGCAAGAGACATTGAGTGCCAGTATCTGCTCTGCCTAAAACAGCAGATTCCAGCAGGAGTTCCTGCATTTGCATGCACTAAGATGAGAAGCTACCAATGGTGCCTCTTTGTCTGGGGAGAATTCTTCAACATATTCCCATTCACAGCATTCATAAAATCATTCATGTCACAGATAACAAGCATATTGACAGATCCTGGAGTGATCATAGGATTGCTTTTCAATGCATTATGCAATTATGGTCCGGTAAGTGTGCAGGCTCTCTGCAGGCTGTCTGACCTTGCAAAGTCCATACAGCAGATCCTGGATCTCTTTGAACAGATGTCAAATGCAGAGGATATGTTCAAGTATGATGATTCAGGAATATGCAAAGATGCTCTTGAATATGGAGACTGAATAATAATTGAGGTAGCGCAATGAAATACATAAGAATAGGCTTGGTCATTGTCATGATTATGATACTTGTGGGGGTCAGTCAGATTGTCAGTGCTGCTGATACAGGTTTTTGTGTGTGTGGTGGGGAGGATACCTCAGCATTTAGGGGGCCTGTCTCAAAAGCTCTTTGTGAAGAATACTGCGGAGACAAAGGTGTAAAATCTTGGGATGGAGATTCTTCTGATTCTATCCATCCTTCTCAATGTAGTAATGGCCAGAAGGATCCAGGTGAAACTGGGGTTGATTGTGGTGGCACAAAGTGTCCTGCTTGTCCTACAACTCCTCCTCCTCCTGCTGCTCAATGTAATAATAAAGTGAAGGATCCTGGTGAGACTGGCGTTGATTGTGGAGGCCCATGTCCTGCTTGTCCTCCTGCTGCTCCAGCAACCTGCGTTGATATGATTAAGAATCAGGGCGAGCTTGGTGTTGATTGTGGCGGTCCATGTTCTACTGATTGTACTATCAATAATCAGGATTCATTCTATAATCCTGATACTTATCAGGGCCTTACTTTATTCAATGTAGAAGGTGATCCAGATAATGTCTATGGCAGTGATGGAAGAGCTTATAAGCCTTATACTCCTGAAGAAGGTAAACCTACACCAGACAATGTAGTAACTCTTAATGGCAAACAATACTTAGAGAATGGCAGGGTTCCAAACGAGATTATGGATCAATACAGAGATAATTATGCTGCAGCAAGAGACTCATCTGAGATGGATATCAGGATGTTTTCAAGGGATGATTTTGGTCTTCCTAAAGATGAGAGTCTTCTTGGTGGTCTGATTAATAATGTACCTGGCGTTGAGGTAAACATAGGTGATAACCCTTATGTGATTATTGAAGGAAACTATTATAATCCTGATGGGACGCCAGTATCAGCTGATGATAAGGCTAAAATTGACAAGGCTCTTGCTGATGATCCTTCTCTTGCAGCTGTAGTCAACACAGGAGACAGCTATACCAAGTTCCTGCATGACACAAGATTCTCTATGGCCCAGAGCATGGCTTTGGGAAGCTCTGTATGGCAGCTTCTTACTTCAGAAGAAGGAGGATTCGGCTGGACTGATCTCAATAATCTTTTTGATTGGATGAAGCCATTCAATGAATTCTTCCAGACAAGGGCAGGAATGGCCATCTCAGGAAACTGGGAAGCAAGCATCTGCGCTATCACAACTGATTATGATGCTTTGAATGAAAATGGAGTGCTTATGCCTCCTGGAGCAACATCACCTGCTGCATGGGTTGCTGCTGAGAAACAGCTTCTGATATACCCTAATGCGACTGATCCAACTATCATGGAGCATGATTACTTCTATAAGATATCCCTTATGGTCAGTCCTACTGGCCTTACAATCGGCTCAGGAGAGGATGACTGTGATAATCATGTAAAATTCAAGATTGAAGCAAGTCCAGGAAGCAAAGAGCTTGATATAGATGGAGATGGTGTTGCTGACCAGATATTCATAGGATGCGATAAAAGCTCTTATACTCTCAGCGGAGCAGGAGCTCTTGTGTTCAGGAGCAAGGCTGAGTTCAGCAAGATATGCATAAAATTTGTAGGCACTAATCTTAAGCCAAGCATAAAAGAGCTGCTTGATGGAGGAGACAAGCTCTGCAATGATATTGTCCCTACTGGAAGTGATCCAGAACTAGGTGACTGCCCTTACTGTGATTTTTCTGGTTCAGGAGGATCATTCGGAGGCATGGTACTGCCTGGAATGGATATGTGCGAGCAATGGAACATGTTCTGTGGAAACGATGATGATGACGATGATGATCTTGTCGATGAGGAAAGGCCTGTGCCAGGCAGTGTAGAAGGAGGCACACCTGGTTTTGTATGATCCTTATAATCTTATATTTATCTTTATGAAACAAGAGGGAGTGGGAATATGACACAAAGACATAAAAGCAAGGATAAAGATTCAGAGATTTCAGGAGTCCCTAAACCAGAGGCTGCAAAAAAAGAGCATGCAGTAAGACATGAACACTCATCAATGCCTGAGCATGAAGCACACCATCCAAAGCACGCCCTTCATGAGCACAAGCCAGCATCATCATCACATATCCATACTGAGCATGCCAGAAAGCAAAGTATCAGTGCAGAGTTCCATGAATGCATCTCAAGCTTCAAGAACATGAAGTCTCTCAAGGCACTGTTTGTGGCATCATTTGATGTATTATTCTATGTGCTTGCTTTGGTATTCACTCTCATTTTTGCTTTTGTGATGAAAAACGTAGTCAAGCCTATCGAGGGAATAGATCCTAATTTGATGTTGATGTCACCTGACACTGCCACTGACATCCAATCTGTGCTTGTCAAGATGGTAGGATATCTTATAATCCTTATAATAGTATATGCACTTTTGCTGCTGCTCAGCTATTGGTTCTCAAGATATCTAGTCTGGACAACACTGCTTGACAAGAGGTTCAGCATCAAGGCTCTTGGAAAGTTCTTGCTTCTGAATATCATCTGGTTTGCTGTCATTGGAATACTTGTTTTCCTGATAGTCTTGCCTATCAAATCAATGAGCTCTTCTACTTTACTGATGGTATACTCTTTGTTCATGGTGTTTGTTCCGTCTATTGTGCTGTTATATTTCACTTACCTGGTGTATTACATCTTCACAGAGAGGGAAGAGATCTTTAGTTCATTGAAGGATACATTCATTCTTGGTGTCAGGCACTTCAAACAGCTTTGGTTCCCGGCTGTAATGATGTTTGCATTGTTTGTGGTTGTGTCATTGATCTCAATGCTTTCCAATTTCATGCCTAATATTGTTTCAGATATTTATGTAGGGGTGCTGCTGGTAGCAGTGTTGACATGGATGAAGCTTTATGCAGCTTCTGTGCTCAAGAGGCATGTAAGGGTATGATCTCAATTGATCCTAAGCTCCTGATCCATGCTGACTGCTCTGCTGGCTTTATATCAAAATGAAAAAAAGAGGTCAACTTACAGTATTTATTGTAATAGGAATATTCCTGCTTGCTTTTCTAGGTGTAGTGCTCTATTTCAGGCATGATCGGGCAATAGAGGAGCTTCCTGAAGTCATCCCAGAATACCTGTTTCCTGTGAAGAAATACATTGATGGCTGCCTTGACAAGACAGCCCATGAAGGACTTCTGGTGTTGGGAGCACAGGGAGGATACATCTATCTTCCTGAGAGAATAGCCTATGATCCAAGCGCTTATGTTCTGTTCGGCAAAATAAAGATTCCTCTCTGGTATTACAAGGGAATGTCAAGAGTGCCTACAATTGAAGTGATGGAGAAAGAGCTTGACAGGTACATAAGCGAGAACATTGACCGGTGCCTGCAGGACTTTGATGTGCTTTCAGAGCAGTATGATATAATGCCAGGACTAGAGAGGTCAGTGAGCACAAAGATAACAGAGACTGGAGTGGACATACTCATGAAATATCCTATGGATGTGAGAGTCAAGGGAGAGACATCAACAACAAGGATAACTAAGTTCACAGCAGACTTAAATGTCAAGCTGAAGAACATGCTCAGTCTCGCAAGAGAGATTATGGTTGCAGAGAACAGCCAGATGTTCTTTGAGGACCTCACAATAGACCTTATGGCTTTGGGCCCAGACATTCCATTCACTGATGTGACATTCGAGTGCGGACAGAAGAGATGGTATGTGTATGAAGTAGAGCAGGAGATAAAAGATCTTCTCTATTATAATATACCTAAGATAAGGATCAAGTCAACTGATTATTATCCTTTTGAGCAGCATTACACCAAGTACGAGCTTCTTAGAGGATACACTCCTCAGGATATTGCTGAAGGAAGGACACCCAAGGATGTTCCGTCTGATTCATATGAGTATTTCCATTTCTTCTGGGATCCGACTGTCAAACAGTATAAGGATCTCAAGGCTTTCTTCTATTATCAGAAAGAATGGCCTTTCACTATAAACGTGAACCCAAGCAAGGGACAGGTAATGCAGTCAAGCTGGGGTAAAGGAACCCCTCAGTACTGGCTGAGCTTCCTTTGCATAAACACCTATCATTTCACCTATGATGTAGTATATCCTGTTGAGGTTGTGGTGAGAGATGATTCTGCATTCACTGGTAGAGGATACTCTTTCAGGTTTGCTTTCCCAGTGATGATCCATAACAACCAGGGCCAGCGAGCAAACTTTGATCTTGAGTCAATGGACACTCCAAGCGGAAATGACGGAGAATACTGCAATGATGTGACTGACAAATCAATGATGATATTTGCAAAAGATAAGAAGACAAGGGAGGACATCCTTGATGCAAAGATATCATTTAACTGCATGAACCTGTACTATTGTGATCTGGGAATAACAGATACTGAGTTCGGAAGGAATAGGCTAGCTGTCCAGATACCAGGCTTCTGTTCACCTCCAACTTTTGAAGCAGAGCATCCTAATTATTACAAAGGATCTGTGACAGTTGATGCTGACGCAGCTTTTGCCAATATAATTATGACTCCTGTTAAGAAGATGAGCTTCACTGTCGCAAAGCAGAGGGTCACTGGATCTGATGTCCAGGGGGAAGAGGCTCTTGAGCCAGGAGAGTCAGCTGTGATATACATCTCAACAGACAAGCTCCAGGATTATGATGCATTCCTCAGATATCCTTTTGATGAAGACACACCTGAAGACCTGAAATATCTCAAGCTGCCTGATGATGACCTGACCTACAGGCTTGAAGTGGTGCTGCTCAGCAAGACCAATCAGATAATCGGCGGATGGAGAGGCAACTGGACTGTAGATGACGCTTCCCTGAAAGGAAAGAATAACATCAAATTCAAGGCAATAGAGATCATACCTCACCCAGAGAGCAATAATGACATTGCTTTGCTGGTCTCAAAGCTTGAGTCTGGCACATACAACAGCATAGTCAAGACAGTATTCACCTGATCCAGGCAATCTCAGTCAAATACCTGTTAATCAGTAAATACTGGTTAATCAGTCAAATATTCAGTTAAAAATAAAAAGGCCTGCAATAAGGCACACTAAAAGAGAAGGATATCAAAAGAGATATATCAAAAAAGAAGGGTATCAAAAAAGAAGGATAGCAGAATATGAAGAATAAATTCCTGCATTTGATAGCGATAATGTGCATTTATTTAGTGACAACCATCACTCTTGTGCAGGCTTTCTCAATCACTCATGATCCTTCTTCTGTGACTGTCACAGACAGGTCAGCAGAGATAAGCTGGCAGACTGATGATGATTCAGACAGCAAGGTGAGCTATGGCGAGAGCATTGGTCTTGGAAGCGGACTTGTCAATGACTCTCTGGTAAAAGACCATAAGATCATCATACCTTACCTTGACCCTCAGACCACTTATTTCTATAGTGTATCATCAACCAATGGGTCTGGACAGACAGATGTAGAGAACAATAATGGCAATATGTTCAGCTTCACTACTGAGGCTGATATCACACCTCCTGTCCTGAATCTCTCTTTCCCTGCCTATCACAATGCAAGATGGATTGGTTTCACAGGTCTGACAGAGCCAACATCTTTCATAAGAGCTTATGTGAACAGTGCGCCTTCAAATGTGGGCACCTTAAGATATGATTACATAGCATCATCTGACAATGAGGGTAATTTCATCTTCCCAAGGATTGAGATTCCTCTTGACGTGAATGTAGTGGATCTTTATGTCACAGATTCAGCAGGCAATACTTATACGAATACCTATACTATTGAAGTGGATGATATATACCCAAATGTCACCTTGAATATCACAAGCCCAAACCAGGACTTTAAGTATTCAATAAACTATCTTCCTGAGATTGCTCCTTCAACAACCTTGAGCATTTCAGGGAATGCCACAGAGCCTGTCAATATAACTGTGACTGTGAACAACAACAGCCAGCATATCTCTTCTCAGGGAGGATTTGAGTTCACTATTGATCTTGATGAGACAATGCTCAACAATGTGGTTCTTTCATTTGTGGACAAGGCTAACAATGCAGTTGTCGCTCAGAACAATATCATTGTTGATCCTGAGCCTCCTGTAATTGTCTGGACCAATATAGATGAACTTAATCCTTCATACAATTCCCATGTCAGATTAAGGGGCAATGCGACAAAGAAGAATGTCGATATAATAGTCTATGTCAATAATAAGACAAGGGCAGCTGATTCCTGGAGCACAAGCCTCCTGGATATGGCCATACAGTTTGGAGGCTTATTCACAGGTATAATCGAAAGTGATTATCATAAGAAGACAAGTAGCTATGGCGACTTTGATGTTGATGTCTTCCTTACACAGGATTTTGCAAAAGAGTTTGTGCCAATAGATCCTAATCAGTTCCCTCCAACGCCTAATGCTCCTCAGACACCTCCAGGACAGCAGCCTCCAGTGACTGCTGGATCTGGAATACCTATGGCCTGGGAGAACAATATCAAGATTGTCGCTGTTGACAGGTTCGGCAGGTCAGCTGTTGAAGAAGGCACTATCATGTTCACAAAATGCGGAATAGGTGGTGACTGGATAGTCAGCACTGATGAGATAACTCCTCCTATTGTGACTCCTGAGCTTCTAAGGAGAGGCATGGCAGAGCTCAGCTTCTCAGGAGACCTTTCATGGGCAGGCCCTACTGGCTCCATTGTCGAGCCTACTGATATGTCACTGACAATAGAAAAGGTAGAGCTCAATGAAGAGGAGAGGAAAAGATATGCAATAGATCCTGATGAGCTTGTGTCATCTATTGACATCTTCTTTGATCCTGCAATGTCTAATTCATTCTATGCGACAATACCTCTCAATAAGATTGACTACACTCAGAAAGAGTTTGAGCAGATGAAGAAGGATCTGAACATAGAGAAGGATCTTACTCTGATGATACCTGTAGAGATAAACATAGCCTACACTTACACTCTTGAGGATGGCAGGAAAGTCCAAAGGACCCAGAAGCAGTGCATGGATATCATCACTCTTCTTGATATTGAGATACCTGAGAGCGCAATCCCTGAATGGCTTCTCAAGGATACAATAGAATTCATAGACAAGATTATGGATCTCATAGACAAGATACTTGAGCCATTGCAGCAGATAATCATGACTGTGTTTGTCACATGCCTTGTTTCATGGGTGGCTTACTTTATCAGCATAGCTTATGAGAAAGTGGTGTGCGGATCATCAGGAAAAGCAGAAGGCTCATGCCTTGAAGCAATGAAAAAGACCATGAAAGTAAAATCATCATTGCAGTGGATATGCGACAGGATATTCTGCCCAAGTGTTCCTATGATAAACAAGTACATCAAGGATACAGGAGTGCCTAGAGGCATCACCTCTAAAAAAGCTGTTGTATGTGATTCTGCAAAAGCAGATAATGCACAATACCTTTCAAGCCTCGAAGGTGAAAGCTCCACACCTGCAAGCGAAGATGTGTTCAATTACCTTGCACAATGCGATGCAGGAGAGGGTGATATAAATCCTGCAAAATGCTGCGGCCAGCGTTACATGAATGACTGGGATTCAGCATGCATAGGGATCGCAAATGAGCTTGATGAATCAAGGTGTGTGATGGCTCTTGAGACTGGAAACCAGGAGCTTGGCAATACTCCAGCATGCAGCAATGACCTCAAGGGAATATTCAGGAAGTGGGCTCTTTCAGGAGTATGCTCTGCAGGACAGACTTCAGAGAGCAATATTGATTATGTGAGAGGAACTGGTTTTAGTGTCTGCAAAGTAGAGAGTCTATGGTATTATTGTAATGTTGAAGAGGCTGGAACTCAGACTGACACTGGAGTAGACATAAAGACAGCACAGGCAACTCCAAACAGGGAATGTCCTGGCTTCATAAAACCTTATTCTAATGGCAAGAATGTATATGCTGTGAATCCAAATGACCTGGCAAGGTATTCAGTAGAGATAAGAGCGCTTATCACAGAGACAAATACCTTGACAACACTCAATAAAGCTGAGAACGGAAGATGTGTATCTGGAGGGGGCATAGGTAATAAGGAAGTCGGTGTTAAAGAAGACTTCACCAACTGCGCTGTAGATTCACAAGGACTAATCTACACTATAACAGGAACGCCTGTTGGTGCAGAGATATATGGGTCTTCTGTTTATCCTGTTGTCGCTGCATATGCAAGCTGCAAGGACACTGGCCAGTTCTCTACTGAGACCATGAGGGATGATTATCTTAACTATCACAAGGAATTTGTTGTCAATCCAGGACAGGACCTAAAGACATCAATGGTCTGTGTGTGCCTTCCTGGAATCAGCGGAAATCTCCAGCTTTGGAGGAGCATACTGGCTGCTTTGAGGCAGTGCTTTGAGGCAATCCTTGTCACAGGAGAAGGAAGTCCTGGAGTGTGCAGGGATATACTCTCAACATATGTGTGTGATGTGATATTCAAGGCAATAAGATGCTTCAAGCAGAGATTCGGAGGATATGATGCTGGAGGCAATTACAATTCAGGATCAATCCAGGGATTCTTCAGCCTTCTCTCTGACTCAGGCAACAGAGTAGAGAATGACATCAAAGGAAGGTATGGAAGCACAAACATGTACAATACTCTTTTCAACCAGAACAAGCTAATGACAGCAGCATGTCTTTGGGCTTTCACAGGAACATTTGATTATGACCTTGCAGGAGCTCTTGGAGGTCTTGGCACAACATCAATAGGATCAAAAGGATTTGTGTATCCTGCTTCACGGAGATTTGTGAGCGCAAATCCTTTGCCACCAAATATGGGAAAAGCAGCATGGGTGTATCATATCGGAGTAGGTCTTGCTGCAGGAACTGATATCAATTACAGGCTTACTCTTGTCTGTTCTGACTCAACAACATGCGATCCTACCCAGGGATTCCAGTCAGGAATGTGCGACTGTTTTCAAAAAGGGCCTAAATCTTATGATATAACACCTTTCCTTGGCGGAGGTTACCTTGGTGCAGGACAGCTGATAGGGCCTAATGATGGCTCAGTCTATGTAAAAGTTGAGGGCCAGCCTGTGAGGTATGACACTGTAAAGCTCACCTGGGATCCTGTTGGCCAGGTCACAGGAGTAGAATCTGGAGAGGTCATAATGCCTATTGAGCTTGAAGGGGCAAATCCTCCAAAAGAGTGCGGCTTTGACAAAGCTTCAGAAATATACAGGTGCGAGTTTGATGTAGGAAGTTCAGGTGTCGCTTACTTCATAGAAGGTCCGACAATGACCCAGCCTACTTTCTATCTTGGAGACAAGCTCCAGTTCAAGGCAAAGATCGAGAAGCGAAGCCCTGGTTTTACAATAGATAATCCTAATGTTGATGCTGACCAGCAGGTTGTGTACTATCTTCAGTATAGTCTGTCAGACTCAGGAAGGCAGGTGCCTGAATACACTAATAAGCTAGTGCCAATCATCACAGATGGTGTGCATGATTTCATACTTCCAGAAGGAGGCTTGGTCGTATCAGAGAATCTGATAATGGGATATTTCAGTGGAGGCACTTTCAGGCTTGTAGATGTCTCAATTTCTGCTCTTTCAAGGATACAGAATGCTGTGCTCGGCGCAACAACCGATGCCACTATAAATGATGATTTCTATGTGAAGTTCTCTGATGTGCTGAATGCTGATGATGGTCTGACACAGATAAAACAGAAAGTGAAATACTGCGTGAGCCCGATGCCTTCCTCAAGCCCAGGCACTCCAAGCTCTGGGACGACTCCTACTCCATCTCCTAGTCCAACACCAACTCCTAGTCCTACTCCAAGTCCGGCACCAAGTCCAAGCACCCCTGATGATAGCAGATGCAAAGCTTTGGGTACTGGATGGTCCTGTGTGGACAAGACAACAAACCCTTATAATACTAATAACTATGTTTGTCAAACTGGTAAATGTTTAGGAAGCTACTCAAATCAGCCTAATATACAATGTTGCGCTCAGAAAAAAGTATGTCAGAGCCCTCAATATACCTGCATGGCTGCTTCATGTATTGGTGAAGAAATATACCCTTCAAATTGTGATCCTGGATTAAAATGTTGTGGGGATACAACCCCCCCTTGCCCAACATCAACCCATGAGTGTGTTTCAGCTTCATGTGTTGATGCTATCAGTCCATCTAATTGTGGTTCTGGCTTAAATTGCTGTCCAAAATACGGCACAACCGGTAGTGTTGTCGCAATAGACAGCATAACAGGAAATGCAGTCTCATCAACAGGCTCTTCTGGTCTAAACTCAATCACAGGCCGGTCTGCTGCTGATACCTGCACTGACAATCCAGGCTTCTCATGCACATCCACAATACCTGCAAGCGGATGCAAGGGCCAGATTAACTGCGCTTCAGGCCAGCAGTGCTGCCCTACAACAAGCTCATCACCAAATATAGTGCCTCCTGACCAGTGCA
>JAHJCS010000220.1 GCA_018812465.1 Nanobdellota archaeon
ACTCTCTTCTAATACCAAAATGTTCTTACTAAGTAAGTCATTATATATAAATATTCCTATTTTCAATACTAATTTACCTATTAAATAGGTAAGTATAGCTATTTAAAACCTACAAGATAATATTTAATTTAATATATTCCTATTAAGTAAGTATAATCCCTTGTGAACAACAATCTTAATATAATCTGGAGATTCCTGATGGATTATGGGGGATTCAGAGCCTTGGACAAGGAAATACCAGCCCAAAAAAATTGGTGATATTGCAGGTCAGGATGCTGCTGTCAAGCAGATATTGGGTTTTGCATCAGGGTCAAGAAAGCAGAAGAAGGCTGCTATAGTCTATGGTCCTGTTGGTTCTGGAAAGACTATTTCTGTTTATGCTGCTGCGAATGAGCTTGGATTTGAGGTCATAGAAGTGAATGCATCTGACTTCAGGAATCAGGACCAGATAAACTCTGTTATTGGGGCAGCTTCAAAGCAGAGGTCTCTTTTCTCAAAAGGCAAGATAATCCTTGTTGATGAGATTGATGGTCTCAGCGGAACAAAAGACAGAGGAGGCATACCTGCGCTCACAAAACTGGCAGAGGAATCTGCTTTTCCAATAGTCTGCACTGCTGTTGATCCTTTTGACCAGAAACTGTCATCTTTGAGGAAAAAGAGCCTGATGATAGACTTCCAGATGCTTGATTACAAAGATATATCTAATGTTCTACAGAAGATTTGTGAGTCAGAGAATATAAGATTTAAGGAGGATGATCTTAAGGCTCTTGCACGGAGAGTGGGTGGAGACATGAGAGCTGCTATAAATGATCTTCAGATACTTACTTCAGGCAAGAAAGAGCTTGTGAAAGAGGATCTTGATGGAATGAGCCAGAGAGAACAGACAGAGAGCATACTGAATGCGCTTATGAAAGTGCTGAAGACAACTGATCCTAAGATTGCAGTTGAGGCATTCAACAACATCCAGGAGGATTTTGACAAAGTCATGCTCTGGCTGGATGAGAATGTACCCAAGGAATATGAAAAGCCTGCAGATCTTGCAAGAGCATATGATTACATGTCAAAAGCAGATATCATGAGCAGGAGGATAAGGAGATGGCAGCACTGGAGATTCATGGTCTACATCAACGCATACCTCTCTGCAGGTGTTGCTGTGTCAAAAGATGAGAAATACAAGAAATTTGTGCAGTATGGCCCAACAAAAAGACTGCTCAAGATCTGGATGGCAAATAACAAGTACAATAAGAGGAAGGCAATAGCAGAGAAGATAGGGGAGAAGACACACACCTCAGCAAGAAGAGCATTGCATGACACGCTCCCATATCTCCAGGTAATATTCCAGAAAGACATTGATTATGGCATGGAGCTTGCTGACAAGCTTGGCCTTGACAAAGAAGAGGTTGAGTGGTTGTGCAAGTAAATATAATCATAAATTTATAAGAAATAATCTTTTATCATTTTATTGTTGTCACAGGCCTGGCCTGCAGAATATATACTTTTCCAGCCTCTATAGCCCATTCAATGTCCATTGGAATGCCATAATGTTTCTCTATATCCTTGGTGAACTTTGTAAGTGCCTTTGCTTCTTTTTCGCTTAGGATTTCTATATGGCCATGTTCAATATCCCTCTTCTCTGTCTTGCCTGACTCTCCTCTGAAATAGCCCCAGTCAAGCTTTCCTATGTTCTTCTCTTTTAATTCATGGCTCTCTTTATGTATTATGTAAGAATGGGGTGTGAGCTCTCCAGAAACAACTGATTCTCCCAATCCATACGCACCTTCGATTATGATCTCCTCTCGGTTGTTTGTTACTGGATTGACTGAGAATATGACTCCTGCTTTGTCTGCATTGACCATCTTCTGGACAACAACAGCAAGATAGACATTATCATGGGCAAATTTATTCTTTTCCCTGTAATAGATAGCTCTCGGAGTGAACAGGGAAGCAAAGCATCTCTTTACAGCATCAAGCACCTGATCATTTCCTTTTATATTCAGGAATGTATCCTGCTGGCCTGCAAAGCTCGCGTCAGGAAGATCCTCTGCTGTCGCACTTGACCTCACAGCAACAAAATCATTCATCTTAGAATATTGTTTCTCTATCTCAGCAATAAGTCCAGCAGGCATGCTTGAATCCAGTATCAATTCTCTTATCTCACCAGCAATCTTGTTGAGTCTCTCTGTATCCTCAACATCAAGCCCAGAAAGAAGCTTCTGTATTTTATCTTTTATGCCTGCTTCTGTTATGAATCTGTCATAGGCTCTTGCTGTTATCACAAAACCATCTGGAACAGGCAAACCTATACTGGCAAGCTCGCCAAGATTAGCTCCCTTGCCACCTACAAGAGGAATATCCTCTTTCCTGATGTCTTTGAATAATTTTATATTTGGCATTTTATGATTAATCCTATGCTTTGCTTACTTAAATTTTGTGTTTTTAAGATTGTTTAAGCACTTGAAGTATAAGTATGAGTTTATGCTTATTTTTCCTAGCCTTTTCCTAAATAGCATAACTTAAGGATATGGAAAAGGTGAAGTCTTACTGTCCTCTCTGAACATTAATCCAAGGACAAGGAGCCTCACTCCGCCAGGTCTATTGTTCATTATGGTCAGGCGGAGCGAGGAAAATTTAGCGCCATAACAATAAGAAGCAAATATCTCACACATCAACTTCCAGCACAGACTCATACTTACTGTCATCCACAAGCCTTCTTATCTTAGGAGTGCATATCACTGCCTTTACCTGCTTTAGCTCAAGAAGACCTAGGTCCTCATAATCATCTATTATTATGCAAACTTTCTTTGCTTTCCTCTGCCTGATTATCCTCTCTGCAATCCTTTTCTTGTCATGCCTGTCTCCCACATCTATCCTGTAATCAACTATCTCTCCTTTCCTGCAGAAGAAGGTGTTCTTCTCCATCTGGTCAATGTGCAGAACATCCATTATTGGATTACTCATCCCTTCTATCGAGATATTTTCGGTTATTGCTGTGATGAAAGCTTTTGAGTTCCTCCTTCTGATCTCATCATAGACCCTCTTCATCGCAGGATATATATTATCTTTTATATCATCCCTTCCAAGATGATATTCCCTGCATTCAGGCCTAAGAAGTATCATTGTTCTTGACCATACTTCTATTATAGGCCTGTTGCTCATGCTTCCTCCGACAGCATTGATGAATTCCCTCAGAAAATCAAGGAAATAGAGTGCAATAGCAGAACCAGAAAGCAAAGCCAGACCATACACTCTTCTAAAATCAGGATCAAAATATTTCCATCTCTTATAGACTGTCCTTAACATCTTGCGCACTGCATCCTTTGTAGTGAAGAAACCTTTGATGCTCTCTCCGAACAACCCACAGAAGTTATTTAGGAACAGCCTGTTTGCGACAGCAACAGTCCTATGGTAGATAAAGCTGTCATCTATATCAATCAGAATAAGGTCTAGATTCTTGGGTAATCTTTCATTCTTCATGCAGCTTTCTTCTCTTTGTGCTGTTTTTCATAATTTATCATTGGATTGTAATTCTTATTTGGGTTTGCCATCATATTTAGTATTATTTGGTTCATTGTCTCATTTGATCCGCTTGTTCCGAAATGAGTCGCATCCTTATGGTCTATTATCTTGAATCCTTTAGCATGTTTGTAATTGATATCCTCTGGTCTGACAAGTCCGTCTTTGCTGCCGCCGCTCATATACACATCAACAAAAGGCTTGCCTCTCTTGTATAGCTCAGCTGAAGCCTGCTGTCCTTTTGCTTTATCTTTCCTGTCATAATCAATGTTCACAAGAGCGCCCATGAGCTTTCTTTCGATAGTGTCCATTGCAACACCATGGGGTGTTGCAGCAACAGCATGAATCTCTTTTATACCTGCTTTCTTTATTCTTGGGTCTGTTGCCATGTAAAGCCCGGTATTTCCTCCGCTGCTATGGCCTACATACTTGTCATTTCTTTTCTCTGGATTCTTAAGTCCGGTTTTCTCTTGGAATTTGTATATCTGGTCAAATGACTGGTCTGTGCTGTACTGTGGGCCTTTTGATTGGTCTACATCCAGGCCATACATAAGCTTGCCCATCTGCCTTCCCTGGCGCATCAGCCTCCACTGGTTATGCTTGCCCTGTGCACTTCCATGCTCATTATACCATATTTCATGCTTTGTGTCAGGATTCTTTTTGACAAACTTTTCTGTCTGCCAGTTGTATACTTTTGTGATTGGTTTTCCTATGACTACATCAACAGCATTGTTAGCCATGTTCTTCACATTTCCAACAGCAGTCTTTATTCTCTGGCTCAAAGAAGTCCTGTATTTCTCACCAGCAGCCTGGCTTGCATGCTCTGTCTCAGGCCCTACCTGGCGCTTGTACTCGCTTTCTGGTGTTGTTTTCTGCTCATAATCTGCTCTTGTGTCAGGCCTGAAATCAACATATTTAACATTGCCATCTTCACCAATAACCCTTTTCTGTCGTGTGAAAGAAGCAGGTCTATTCTTCTGCGCTTTGACTTTGTCCTCAATGCTCAAAAGGTAGATTATGATTATCATAATAAATAAATAAGGCCTATTGCTATATATAGTTTACTTCTTATTTTCCTTCTTTTTGATGAATCTGGCAGGCATCCCTCCCCATATCTCATCAGCTGGAATCTCTTTTGCGCACATGCTCCATGGCTCTATTGTGGTATTCTCTCCAATTGTGCAGCCTGTCCTGACAAATGTATGATGTTTCAGATGCGCTCCTTTCTTGACAAGGACCCTACCAAATATTGTCTGTGCTATTGTATATTCATGTCCGTCAAAATAGCAGTGATCATCAAGTCTCACATTGTCTTCCAGAGTTACTGTGTCACAATATATATGGTCAAAGACAGTGCCTTTTCCGATATATACATTCTTTCCTAACTTGACACCTATCATCCTGCAGAGCAGAGTCTTGAACCAGCTGTGAGGGAGGAGTCTTATAAACTCTACAATAGGTCCATTATAGAATATCCTGAACACATTCCTTGCTCTCCACCAGTCATTTCCTGCTCCTGCCCTGTTTCCTCCATACTGGACTTTGAAATAGCTGTGGTTAGGATCTTTCTGGAATGCTTTTACTTTCTTTTTGAATTCCTTATAGTACTCTTTTGGATCCATATCAACTTTCTTGAAATACTTGTCAATCTGTTCAGGAGAAAGTTTGAATATACATTTTGCAGGTTCTCCTTCCCATATCTCTCCTTCTGGAATCTCATGATCAAGTTTTGACTTGAGGCTGACAATAGAGTTCTTGTTCACTAGGGCTCCTGGCCATAATGTCACAAAACCAGATATCATTGTCTTGTCCTTGAGCTCAACCTTTCCAAGAATAAGCTTCTTTCCTTCAACCTTATGGGTCCATAAATTTGAGTCCCCTCCTATCAATGCACCAGAACCTATGTATATAAGTTCTGGGAAGTAAGGGTCAAAGTCAATATAATGGGGAATGCATGCATCATGGCCCACATTCATGCCTGTTGTCCTCAGGAGCCAGTTTTTTATATGGGACGGAACAATCCATTTCTGGCAGAAAAACACAAGCTTGTTCCACCATAGCTTCGGCAATGGTTTTATATTAAAATCAGTGTCATCAAGATCTATGATTGCTTTTCTCTTCTTTCCGCTCTGTATGACTTCAATTGCTTTTTTTATCCTTTCTTTCTGGTTTAGTTTCATGATTGCACCCCTGCGCTTAGTTTCCTGAAATAGAATCTCAGGTTCCTGATATATTTGGGCTTTATCTCGTCCCATGCCTGCTGGACTGTTTTGTTGAATCCAGAAAGCATGCCACTTCCATGGGTTATCTTAAGGTCACCATTCTCATAGACCATGACAATCTTTCCAGACCTGTCGATCTGTATTTGGTCACCTGATTTATATTCTTGCATGATTCTGAGCATCCTTTGCTTGAGCTCCTTTGAAGGCACACTTCTTTCTTCCCCCCACCTGCTTATTTTTTCAGCCTCTTCAGGAACCAAAGCAAAAGAAATACCTATAAGTTCAGCAGCTATTTTCTTCCTGTAATCTGTTTCTGTCAGCTCTCTTTGCTGTTCAAGATGAGATATATCAGCTATGAGGTCCATCTCAAGCTCCTTGAATCCTGTTAGCTTTCTAAGCCATTTTCCCATCTCATAATGCTTGTTAGCTCTTTTTGCTTCTATCAGCTTCTCAATTATTTTTCTTTCCTCATCACTGAGACGCTCCATCTCAAGAATAAATTTTTCCTCATGATCATCTAAAGCAATTACCCTATGCCTATCCAGATAAGATTTAAATCCAACTGCTTCCATAATCGCATTAAATATGCCCATAATCTCACCTTACTGTTTTATTATCTTTACCCATAACGGCTCGCTCCGTTAACACGCGAGCCAAGTGGGGCGTTCGCTTTGCTCAGCCCCACGACCATTGGTTGTCTTTAATGTTATGTTATTCTCTTACTATCTTATGATTTTAACCCAGCCATGATTCGCATTGACCTCTACTAACTGGCCGTCCTTTAAAACTTTTGTTGCTATCTTGGTGCCTATTATGCAGGGTATGCCCAGCTCTCTGCTCACAATCGCAGCATGGC
>JAHJCS010000221.1 GCA_018812465.1 Nanobdellota archaeon
ACCAGCTGATTAAGATGGATTTTGTACAAGAGGCTTTTGAGAGGCTTTATCCGGGCAGAGAATTCAATTATGATGTCAAAATCAGATTGACAGACCATTTCAAGGACTATGGTGCAAATGTGAAGATGAGAGGCAACAGTATTGAGTTCGGTCTGTCAAAGAAATGGAGAGGAATCTCAAGAGAGATAAAGATGGGCCTGATTCAAGAGCTCATGCTCAAGCTTTGGGGCCATAGGAACAAGAAAGAGATCAACACAACATACATTGACTTGTACAACAGCTTTGTCAGAAATATCCACATTGCGATACCAAAGACAGAGACACATCCTGTTCTTTCTGAATCATTTGAAAGGGTCAATGACAAATATTTTTATGGGATTGTTGAAAAACCAAACCTTGTATGGGGAAGCAATTCAAAGACCCATCTTGGCAGCTATGATTACAAAAGAGACACTATCAAGATAAGCATGGTCTTTGACAAGCTTGTGCAGACAGACCCTGAACTGCTTGATTTTGTGATGCATCATGAGATATTGCATAAATCCCACAAATTCAAGAGCAAGCTTGGCAATAACAGGTTCCATGACAAAGAATTCAGAAGAAAAGAGAGGGCTTTTGATAATTTTGATGAAGTTGACAGGAGACTGAAGAAGGCCCTGGCAAAGGCAAGAATAAAAAGCTGGTTTTTTGGATAGGTTCAGCTGAAGATTCCCTTGAACCAGTCAATAATCTTTGTGAGAACACCTTTCTCATGAACAGGTTCTCCAATCATCTCTGTATTGGATAGTTGTCTTTGAGAATCAAAGCATTTTCCATCCATGCACTTCTTTGTAAGACATTCATAGTCATTCTGGCATGACTCATTCACTGATTTCTGCGGCTTTAATTTATTATCATTGCTGCAATAAACCATGACATCCTGCTTCAATACCTGGCCTATCTCCATACAGATATCATTCTCTAAGAGACATCCATTACATGAAGATTTAGCTTCATCGATTAGGCATTCTTGAGGTATTTTACAGCCTGCATCATCAAGGCCTTGGTCAACCAGACTGCCTCCAGGACAGTCTACTGAAGCAAGGGTTGGGCAAACAACATCCTGTTGCTGTAAAGTCTGCTGTGCGATTTTGGGAGGGCCGTCATAAGGGCATACAAACCTGATCTCTTTATCCTTGCCATCAATGACTCTTGTGGTCTCTGCACCACAGTCGCTCTTTATTGTGATCTTATCTTTTATGAAACCTTTTACATGGACACTGCAGGATCCAATACCTTTGCAGCTCCCTTTGTCAGTCACACATTCATGCTCAGTATTGGAGCTGTTCACAAAAATGCAGGATACATCTGTCTCAACGCTCACAGGAGCAGCATCAACACATGCACCATCAACACAGCTATTTGGGCAGTCAAATACAAGCTCTGAGATAAAATAAGTAGGAAGCCCTGGTCTTTCAACAGCAGGAAAATTGCATGTGAACTCATGAAGCTTTGTTGCGCTGACACACTTGTCTGAGAATGACTCTGGCTCGCCTGCTGTAGGTTCCTGAGCTTCAACATAGCCCGGAGTGTAATAATCATCACCACCATCAGAGTCAGTGCAATAAGCCTGAGACATAAAAGAGAATAATAAGGCCATAAACACTGATAATAAGAGCATCTTAAGGATACTTAAAGAAACCTGTTTTGCCATATCAGAGAGATGTTTAGGGTATATTTAAAACTTACCAAATATGATGATAGTTGCAGAGAACCATCAAAATCTTTATAAATACATGCTTAAAACTCCAATATAGAGATATATAAGACATTATTATATATAAAAAGGTGTTTATATGAGCGGAGAGACAAAACCAGTAAGCATTGGTACCCTGCAGAAAGGCAATTTCGTGGTAATAGAAGGAGTTGCCTGCAGAGTCGTTGATACACAGACATCAAGGCCAGGAAAGCACGGCCACGCAAAAGTCAGGCTTGGAGCTGTAGGGCTTATTGATGGCAGGAAAAGAGAGATAGTCATGCCAGGACATGATAATATTGATGTTCCTATAATAGACAAGAGGACTGCACAGGTATTGTCAATGACAGGCAATCAGGCCAATGTTATGGACTCAGAGACATTTGAAACATTTGATCTTGAGATTCCAGAGGAGCTGAAAGGCCAGGTTGTTGATGGATGCACAGTGCTTTATTGGATAATACTGAATGACAAAGTGATGAAACAGGTAAAATCAGGTTAAAATGGTAAAATTTCCAGAAGCGAATGCAAGGCAATTCAAGAACATCTTTGTGTGCAGGAGATGCAAGACTAAGATCAGAGCGCCTAACACTGAGATAATCGCAAAAAGAGTCAAATGCAGGAGATGCGACTGCAAGAATCTCAGGCCTAAAAGGAAGAAGTAGATTATTTTCTTTGTTTCATATTTATTGCATTATCAGACTCCATACTGAATCTCGCTAAAGATGATTTCTGTTTGCAGGCTCCAGCAACTGCACACTTATACCTGCTCCATTGTGCTGTTTAGATAAAAAA
>JAHJCS010000222.1 GCA_018812465.1 Nanobdellota archaeon
AGGTCTGGGTGCAAATCCCAGCTGTGAACCTCAGTAAGAATGAGGTATAAAGAACATAGTATGGAGCAGGGCCGAGCTTGCGAGTGCCCTGCACTAATACGCGTGTCAACGGAGCGAGCCGTTGCTGCGGTTCGAATCCCAGCTATGAACCTATACTCAATATGGAGGTAATGAAAATGAATAGAAAACAAGAGGCTAAGTTGCAAAGCAAGGGTTGTATTCACCTTTGTGCCAAAGAATAATGGATTGAAAGATTATGTAACCATAGGTTTGTCATACCTGCCAAAAGACCAAAGAATAATTGAGGTAAGGGGAGAGGATGTCCCACTTTGGGTTGAACTGTCTATAGACAGAGGTATTAATGCGACAGGAATGACTGGAGAGGACTTATTCAATGAATTCCTTGAAAGAAACAAGGGCTCAAACCTGAAGGTCAAAAGAAAAATACTGTGGGATGATAAAAATGCGAGGTTCAGGAAGCCTACTCTGTGCTTTATAGGCAGGTATAAAGAGCCCAGAAAGAAAGAACTCACAATATTCATCTCTTCTAAGTATAAGGCCCTGGCAGATAGATATCTTGCAGAGATGGAGAAGGATTACAGAATAAGAAAAATATACATCAACGGCTGTGTTGAGCCAAGCTGTTCTGAAGGAATTGCAGATTATATCATAGACATTGTCTACACAGGCAGCTCTCTCAAAAAATATGGCTTGGAAGTATATGACAAGATAATGCAAAGTGATTTTGTGATTATTGGAGGCAAGGAAAATGAAATCAATTAAGGCAAAAAGAACAGTGCAGAAGATGAGAAAGTATGATCCGCCGACAAGCAGCAGGAAAGGTAAGCTCAGGATGGATTTCAATGAGAACACATCAGGATGCTCACCTAAAGTGATTGAAGCATTAAGAGAGATAAACATGGAAGACCTGTCATCATACCCTGAATATTCTGAGATTAGGAAGAAGCTTGCTGATTATCTCAATGTAGATTTCTCAGAAATCGTGCTGACCAATGGCGCTGATGAAGCTATAAATGTAGTGATGCAGACCTATCTTGATAAAGGAGATGAGATTGTCATGCCAACACCCACATTTGTCATGTTTGAGGTTGTCGCTTCTATCATAGGTGCCAAGGTCAAGCAAGTGCTATACAATGATGACCTAAGCTTCCCTGCAGAAGAAGTTATAAAAAACATTGATGAGAACACAAAAGCAGTGATTCTTGTTAATCCCAACAATCCTACAGGGACAGCGATAAGGAATGATGACCTGATAAAAATAGTGGAAAAAGCCAGCAGCAATGGAGTGAATGCTGCTGTCATAATTGATGAAGCATACTACCAGTTCTATGGGAAGAGTGCAAAAAACCTGATAAGGAGATATGGGAATATTGTCATCCTTCAGACATTCTCAAAGGCATTCGGTCTTGCCGGACTTAGGATAGGTTGCATAATATCCAATAAGGATTGCATCTCAGAGATCAGCAAGGTGCTAAGCCCTTACAGTGTTAATGCAGCTGCTGTTACAGCAGTAAAGGCAGCTTTGGATGATATTGATTATGTAGATAGATATATACTGGAAGTGAAACAGAACAGGGAATGGCTGAGAAAAGAGCTGGGAAATATGGGAATAAAGACATTCCCTTCAGATACCAATTTTATTGTTGCTGATTTTGGAAGCATATGCGATTTGGTCAGCGAAGAGCTTAAGCAGAAAGGGATTCTGGTCAGGAAAAGAACAGAATACCCCAAACTGAAAAACTGTATAAGGATAACTATAGGTACAAAGAAGCAGTGTTTGCAGCTTGTCAATGAGATAAAAAGTATAATCAAGAAAGCACCCACAAGATCACTGGTACTGCCAAAAGTCTTGCTCTTTGATATGGATGGTGTGCTTGCAGATGTAAGCAGATCATACAGAAAAGCCATAAAGATGACATCTGAATATTTCACAGGCCAGGAGATAAAAGATAAGAATATCCAGGAGATCAAACAGGAAGGGGGATTCAACAATGATTGGGTTCTCACCAAAGAACTCATAAAAAGGAAAGGAAAAGAGGTTGAGTTCAACAAAGTAAAGACAAAGTTCCAGGAATTATATCTCGGAAAGAATTATGATGGTTTAATATTGAATGAGAAGCTTGTTCTGTCAAAAAACATACTGAAAAAGCTGACGGGGCAATATATTCTTGGCATTGTGACAGGCCGTCCAAGAGATGAGGCTGAATTCTTCCTGAAAAATAGCGGAATAAAAGATCTTTTCAGTACAGCCATATGCAAGGAGGATGTCGGAGAGAAAGAGAAGCCAGACCCATTAGGACTTGTCATTGCAATGGAAAGGATAGGCATGAAAGAGGGTGTAGGATCTATTAGAGATGCATACTATTTTGGTGATGCGATTGATGATATGAAAACAGCAGTAAAAGCAGGATTGATACCTATAGGGGTGATACCTCCAGGAATAGATAGCAATGATGGCAAAGTGCTGAAGACTATTCTGATCAATAATGGGGCAAAGTGCGTATTGGAGGATATAAACAATATTCAGGAGGTGCTCAGATGAAAGAAATAAATGGAGAAGAGAAAGAAACTGAACAGAGGATATCAGAGATAGAGAGGAATACCAATGAGACCCAGATAAGGATATCCATCAACCTTGATGGAACTGGAAAAAGAAAAATCAACACACAGATAGGTTTCCTAGACCACATGCTTGACTTACTTGCAAAGAACGCAATGATTGACCTGGATGTACAGGCAAAAGGAGATATGGATATTGATGAGCACCACACTGTTGAGGATATAGGAATTGTATTGGGCATGGCATTGAAAGCAGCTGTTGGCGACAAGAAAGGAATCCGGAGATATGGCACAATGATACTGCCGATGGATGATGTGCTTGCCCTAGTCAGCATGGACTTTGCTGGAAGGTTCGCATTTGTTTTTGATGCAGAATTCAACAGGGAAAAAGTTGGAGATATGGCTACAGAGCTAGTCTATGACTTTTTTGATGCGCTGGCGCAGAATGCAGGATTAAATCTGCAGATAAAGCTGCTTACAGAAGGCAGGAATGATCACCACAAGATCGAAGCCATATTCAAAGCCTTTGGCAGGGCATTAAGGCAAGCTGTTGAAATTGATAAGAGAGCAAAAGAGTCAATACCATCAACTAAGGGAGTGCTCTGAGATCATAATAACAGATGACAAGCAGGAGGAAAGAAAGATGATAGCAATAATAGACTATGGAGCAGGAAACATCGGAAGCGTGAAGAATGCTTTGGATCGTATAGGGGTGAGCTCAGTGATAACCAGCAATCCAAAAGATATCAAGACTGCTGAGAGGATTATCCTCCCAGGAGTTGGGGCATTTGGAGCTGCTATGGACAGCCTAAGAAGTAAAGGACTTGAAGAACCGCTTAAAGCTGCGCTGAAAAGGGGGGTGCCCTTCTTGGGCATATGCCTTGGCCTTCAGATCCTATTTGAACAGAGTGAAGAGAGTATAGGCGTTAAAGGGATGGAAATATTCAAAGGCAGAGCAATCAGGTTCACAGAAGGAAAAGTCCCTCAGATTGGATGGAACAGAATCATCCCTAAAGCTAAAGGAGAAATCTTCAGACAAGGATATGCCTACTTTGTGAACTCATATTATGTGAAGCCTGAAGACAAAAGCATCATTGCAGCAATAACTGATTATTATGGTGAGTTTGCTTGTGCAGTGCAATGCAAGAACATAACTGCAGTCCAGTTCCATCCAGAGAAGAGCGGAGAGTATGGGATGGGCTTCTTGAGGAGGTGGATGGAATGCTGACCAAACGGATAATACCCTGCCTTGATGTGAAGGATGACCTAGTTGTAAAAGGAAAGAACTTTGTCAGCCTGAAATTTGCCGGAGACCCAGTTGAGCTTGCAAGGAAATACAGCAGTGAGGGTGCTGATGAGCTTGTGTTTTTAGACATAACAGCATCATATGAAAAAAGAAAGACAATGATTGAAACAGTCAGAAAAGTCGCTGCGCAGGTTTTCATACCCTTGACAGTGGGGGGAGGTGTAAGCAGCATCAAAGACATAAGAAGCTTGCTAAATGCAGGGGCAGACAAGATTGCAATCAATTCAGCAGCTGTAAAGAACCCTTGGCTGATAAACCAGGCTGCTAAAGAATTCGGAAGCCAATGCATTGTGGTTGCGATAGATGCCAAAAAAGTAGGCAATGACCAAAGTAAGAAATGGAAAGTATTCATAGAAGGAGGCAGAAAAGAGACTTTCCTGGATGCTATTGACTGGGCAAAAGAAGCTGAAAAGAGAGGTGCAGGCGAGATATTGCTCACCTCAATGGATAGGGATGGCACAAAGAGAGGTTTTGATACTGAATTGACAAGGCTAATCTCAAAGGCAGCCAATATACCTATAATCTCATCAGGAGGTGCAGGAACATTGGGATCCCTGGAAAGTATATTCAGAGAGGGGAAAGCTGATGCAGCTCTTGCTGCATCGATATTCCATTATGATAAATATTCAATAAACGAAGTGAAGAAATATCTGAAGAACAAAGGAGTTGATATAAGATGTTGATACCAAGCATAGATTTGATGGACGGAAAAGCAGTGCAGCTTAGGCAGGGAAGAGAGAAGATGATTGAAAGAAATGATGTGCTCAAGATCGCAAAGCAGTTCTCGCTCTATGGAGAGATTGCAGTCATTGACCTTGATGCAGCTATGGGAAAAGGCAATAATCTTGAACTCATAAAGAAAATCTGCAGGATTGCAGACTGCAGAGTAGGAGGAGGCATAAGGACAGTTGAAGGAGCAAAAAAGCTCTTAGCCGCAGGTGCAAAGAAGATAATCATAGGGACAAGAGCAGAAAAGAAATTCATATCACAGCTTCCAAAAGATAGGATAATCATTGCATTGGATTGCGCAAAAGGTAATGTTGTAAGAGAGGCATGGAAAAGTACCACAGATAAAACTCCATTAGATGTCATAAAAGAGACAGAAGATTTGTGTTCAGAATACCTTTTCACTGATGTTGAGAATGAAGGCATGATGAGGGGGATAGATATTGATAAGGTCAAGTCAATAAAGAGCCTCACAAGGAACAAGATAACCGCAGCAGGAGGCATCAATTCAATAGGTGACATCATCAACCTTGAAGATATGGGCATTAATTCACAGCTAGGCATGGCAATTTATACAGGAAAAATAGACCTCACCAAGTCTTTTTTGTCATTGCTTGATTTTAACAAGAACAATGGACTGATTCCAACTATTGTGCAGGATGAAAGAGGCCAGGTACTCATGATGGCTTTCTCTACAGAGGAGTCCTTAAATCAAGCCTTTCAAGAGAGGAAAGCTGCCTATTACAGCAGATCAAGGGATATATTATGGACCAAGGGAGAAACATCTGGCAATATCCAAGAACTTATCAAAGTCAGGTATGATTGTGACAGGGACACTTTGCTTTTCACAGTCAGACAGGAAGGTTTTGCCTGCCATGAAGGAAGCTACTCATGCTTTGGTGATAAGACATTCAGTCTTTATGACCTGTATGGGACATTAAAAGAGAGATTGGAAACACCTAAAGAAGGATCATACACTTCAGGCCTTGATGAGAATAGAATAAAAGAGAAGATAATGGAAGAGGCAGAAGAGATAATAAATTATGATTCAAGGGAGAATCTTATATGGGAGATAGCAGATATATCATACTTTTTGCTAGTATTGATGGCAAAAAAAGGAATAACAATAGATGAGGTGAGGAATGAACTATGGAAAAGGAGAAGATAGCAGAGACTGTGAGAGGGATAATCAGCAGAGTGAGATGTGAAGGAGATGAGGCAATAAGGAATATCTCATCTGATTATGGAGAGAATATAACTTATCTAGAGGTCTCTAAAGAAGAGATCAAAGAGGCTTATGGCCTTGTTGATAAAGAGTTATTATCTGCATTGAGAATTGCAGCTAGCAATATCAAGGAGTTTGCAGAACTGCAGATGGATCAGGTCAAGCCATTTGAACAGAAAAAAGAAGGGATTATTGTAGGGCAAAGGATTGCACCAATAGATAAAGCTGGATGTTATGTGCCTGGAGGAAGATATCCTCTATTATCATCAGCATTGATGGGGATAATACCTGCTAAAGTTGCAGGAGTCAAGGAAGTGATAGTGTGTTCACCTAAGATTCAGCCTGCAATTATTGCTGCTGCAGATATTGCTGGCGCTGATAGGATATTTAGGATAGGCGGGGCTCAGGCAATTGCAGCAATGGCATATGGAACAGAAACTATCCCAAAAGTTGACAAGATAGTAGGGCCTGGAAATGTATATGTGACAGAAGCCAAAAGGCAGGTTTATGGTGATGTAGGGATTGATTTTATTGCAGGCCCTAGCGAGATATTGATAATTGCAGACAATGATGCTGACCCAAAGATAATAGCAGCAGATATGCTTGCTCAGGCAGAGCACGATGTCAATGCAGTCCCGCTGTGTCTTGCAACATCAGATATTGCGCCAAGAATCCAGAATGAGATAGATATACAGCTAAGCAAGCTATCCA
>JAHJCS010000223.1 GCA_018812465.1 Nanobdellota archaeon
AGCTAAAAAGAATACGCTGGATGCAATGGGATAATTTTGATGGGGCCAGTCTTCATTATCATGTATCTGTTGCCCACACTGATCTGTCTGATGCTCTGTTTCCTCAGGTTTGGGATTATGTAACCAAGCAACCAAAACCCTATTTTGATCTTGAGTTCGACAATGTCTCTCTTTTTAGGTCAGAGAATGGAATCTGGAAAGTCTACAAAGAGTTTGAGATAGAATAAAAATATCAAAAATAAGAAAATAAACGCCCCGGCCGGGATTCGAACCCAGGTCTTCGGATCGAAAATCCGAAGTGATTGGTCCGCAAAAGGACCACAGCAAAAGCTTGCCTTTTGCGCTTGGCCGGACTACACTACCGGGGCAATGGTGGGCCATAAGGGATTTGAACCCTCGACCGCTGCTTCTCTTCGCAGAGATGTATGAAACACCCTCATATAAGAGCAGTGCTCCACCAGCCTAAGCTAATGGCCCAAACAGCTCGCTCTGTTCAACAGAGTGAATATGGTGCGCCAGCCGGGATTCGAACCCGGATCACAGCCTTGGCAAGGCCATATCCTAGCCGTTAGACTACTAGCGCATATAGGCTTTTCTTAAAGGGTTTATTTATATAGTTTGTGGTAAGCTATTTAAATTAGTTGTACAGGAAACATCCTATGAAGACTGACTATAAGAAGGAATTGGAGAAACAGCAGTACCGTTTCATAGGTAAGCACAGCGCTGTGAAGATCTGTTCATGGACAAAGAAGGCCATGACAGACAAGGGTGTCTGCTACAAGCAGAAGTTCTATGGCATAAACTCCCACAGGTGCTGCCAGATATCAGTCACAGTAAATTATTGTGATCAGGACTGCATTTTCTGCTGGAGAAAGAGATATCAGGAGCCTTTCATTGAGGTTGATGATCCAAAGGAACTGATTGACAGAGCTATTGAACAGCAGAGGCTTCTTTTGTCTGGAATGGGCGGAAACTATAAAGTCAAGAATATGCAGAAACTCAAGGAAGCTAAGGATCCTATGCACTTTGCGATCTCACTCACTGGAGAGACCCTCTATTATCCTAAACTCAGCGAGCTTATCAGGGAGCTGAAGAAAAGGAACTACTCAAGCTTTGTTGTCACAAACGGCCAGCTCTACAAAGTCATGGAAAAGCTTGAGCCTCCGACACAGCTCTATCTCTCGCTTGATGCTCCAAATGAGAAAATCTATAAGAGAGTATGCAAGCCTCAGAACAAGGGTGCATGGGATAATCTCATGAACGCACTTGATGTGCTGAAGAGGATGAAGAAAAAAACAAGGACAGCAATAAGGATAACCCTGGTCAAAGAAAAGAACATGCTTGAGCCTGAGAACTATGCCAAGCTTGTTGAGAGAGCAGAGCCCCACTTCCTTGAGGTAAAGGCTTACATGTTTGTTGGAGCATCCAGGCAGAAGCTTGCGATGGAGAATATGCCCTATCACAAGGGTGTAAGAGAGTTTGCAGAGAAGATAGCAGAGAATTCAAGCTATAAAATAATTGATGAGCAGCCTGAGAGCAGGGTTGTTCTGATGATGAAAAAAGATAGAAATGACAGAATCATGAATTTCACCTGATTTCTAGCATAATCTTTATATATCATCTATATATGGCAGGATCTAAAGGGGTGTATAGGCCTCAATCTATTTTCTGAGGGTGTTGTGGTATGGACAAAAAGGACAAAAGAATCCGGGAACTGGAACTCCTGCTTGCAGAAAAGGAGAATCTAGGCAATATAGTAGATGTTCTTCTTACTAAGCTCAGCCAGGCAAGTGATCCTGATCAAGGACTTGGTGAAGCATTTGATATGATCACCCAGACCTATGGTTGGGATAGGATGGATTACTTTGGTCTTGATGGAGACTCAGGCAAATTATTCATCAAGGTCTCAACAGCTAAGAATGGAACAGTTGATCAGAGATTTGGAATGAATGAAGGCATTGTTGGAAAAGTGCTGGCAAGAGGAGAACATTATCTCACTAATGATGTTGCAAATGACCCCAACTTCCTTTTCTACAGGCAGCAGGATAAGAGTAATTTTCAAGGTAAGTCCTATTTAGCTGTGCCAATAAATCTTATGGGCAGAACAATAGGGGTCATCACTTTCTTAGCATCAAGAGAAATCTCTGAAGCAGATGCAAGAGTTGCTGAAGATACACTTAGATTTGTCACGCCATATCTTCAATTGGTGGATTCGCATAATAAATTAAAGAATGTTATTGAGTATAATGAACAATTAAGTATTGATAATCTTACTCATCAGGCAGTTCTTTTGGATACCATGAATCCTTATACTGCAGGACATAGTGTCAGAGTGACTGATTATGCAAATCACATTGCGATTCTTATGGGATTGGACCCTAAGACCTCAGAGCATATCCAACTTGCATCCATCTGGCATGACATAGGAAAAAGAAGGGTTTCAAGTGAGATCATCAAAAAACCTGGAACCCTTTCAGCTGGACAAATAGATGAGATGAAATTTCATCCTATTTTTGGTTATGAGATCATAGAACCTATGTTGACTGTTCCTGAGCCTGTGAAGAAAGGTGTGAAATACCATCATGAATGGTATGGTGGAAGCAATAAAGGATATCCTACTGGAAAAAGTCATTCTGAATTGGATCATAATCCAATGATCACTGGGGTTGTTAGCTTGGCTGATGCTTGGGATGCAATGAATTCTGAAAGACCATACAGAAAACCAATCGCAATTGAAGGTGCATTAACTGAACTGAGGAAAAATCGCGGAACGCAGTTCAATCCTGAGGTTGTGGATGCTTTTATGGATAACTCAGCAGAGATGATCCTCCTAACAAAGAGATTGATGAGAACAAATCCTGATAATCTAAATTTTACTAACTACATAACTAGACTTCAAACACCTTTCCATAAGGCCCAGGATTGACAACCTTTGTTCCTTTGATAATGTCTTCTGCGCCTGCATTTTCATGTATATGTCCTGCGATGGCAAGGATTATGTCAACTTTTTCTATGAATTTCCTTATTGACTTGCTTCCTGTGTAAGAGTCCATTATTCTGTCAAGCTTTGTCTTGTGCGGCGGAGCATGAGTTATAAGGACAACCTTGTCTTTCTTCTTGAGCTGGTTCTGGATGTTCTTGCCCCATCTTTCGAATTCAGGATCCTTCAGCGAGAATCCGTCACCTGCGAATCCTATGAAGACATATTCCTTCAGCCTGAGCATTCCCTTGTGCATATAGACTAAATTATTTGTCTTCTGGCATGCTTTCTTCAGGCTTTTCTCTGACTCATGATTTCCAGGTATTATAAGGACAGGTTTGCCTATCTTATCAAGCTTTTTTATTATCTTCTCAAGATCCTGCTCGAATATAGAGACATCACCTGCGCAGATCAGGATGTCAACATCCTGCTTGGCTTTCTGTGTTATCTTCTTGAGAGCATCAGTGCTTCCATGTGTGTCGACAAATGCAAGTATCTTCATGAAACTGTGGAGAAATAGTCACTTTTTAAAGCTTTTGATGGCATTAATTTAATTTATTTAGAAATATGTCTGCCGCCCTCTTGACAGCAGACGGCCAAATTCTCGCTTAGCTCGAATTTGTCCTACTCGGCAGCCCGGACGGCGCAACCCCAGCCTCGTCTGCGTCAGGGTGGTGTCTATTAACTTGTGTAATTATTGTTGTCTTCTGGATATAATAGGTTCTTTTTGAGGCAGCAACAAGGACGAATA
>JAHJCS010000224.1 GCA_018812465.1 Nanobdellota archaeon
ATGCTCCTATGATGCTTCCTTTTCCAACTCAAGAATCAGTTGAACCTAAGCTCAGAGATTAATCATGGACAGAAGAAGATTCATCAAGACAGGAGCAGCAACAACTGCTGCTTTATTGGTTGGCCCAGATTCATCTATACACCCAGCTCAGGCAGGCCTTAAAGAGCAGCTCCAGGTGCTCGGAGAGAGGATAATCAGTGGAGAGCTTATGGCAAGGTTCCAAAGCCTTCCAGAACAGACCCAGAAAGACCTGATAAAACATCTCAATGAGTTCACATTCATATCAACAGGCATAGGCAATGAAGCATTAAGGATAATATCATCCTACCGGGTGCTGGAAAAGATTGATGAATCTCTTCCAAAAGGAACTTATTCCTATAATACCTACAGCAATAGCATGGTCTATAATCCACCTTCTTCTTTATTGGAGGCAAAGCAATTCCTTGGAGGAGAGCCTTTCATCATGATGAAGGCTCATGAATACATCCATCACATCCAGGATATCTCCTCTTCATGGGATCCTTTTGAGAGCTTCTTCAGGAACTTTGTGCCTGATCAGAACTATGCAGGGCCGATCAATGTTGAGTTCACAAAAGAGAACGCAGCACTATTCGCTGAGAATATGTTAGGCGAATATGAGATGCCTTATGATGAAGCAAGACAGCGTTTTACCCTGATGTGGAACCAGTATGATGCTGGCAAGAAAGAGAGAAACACAATAAGAGAGATCCAGGCATACACATCTTTTCTGCCATACACAACCTGGCAGAGCCTCATGCAGAGGATGACTGAAAAAGATACTCAGCTCGCAAGATGGGTAAAAAGTCTTCCTTCTGAACAGCTTGACCTGGCTTTCAAATCAACAATAACCCTTCTTGGCATGCTTGGTCCTGATGAAACAGCTACATTCGTAGGAGCTCATGGAGACAGCATTGAGAATTATGTAAAAGCAGTATCTATGGTAGGCACTCCTGAGAATCTCAGGCTCGCATACCAGGAAGGCATGGAAAGGCAGAAATCTGTTCTCAAGGATATACACAGCATCATGCTTGAGTCAGCAAAGATGATAGATATTTATTATGAGAGATGATCTTGGCATTGAGAATTAATACTTTCTTTATATCTTTAAGAGATCATGTCACATCTTATCAATCTTAGGATACACTCCTGTATCCATCAGCACTCTTTCTGTCTTTGTCGCTGTTCCTTTGAACTTCTTCTTTATGTCCCTTGCATCAAGCCTTGCATAAGCAAGAGCGACAAGCTCATCTTTCAGTGTCATGATGGCAACCATCTTTCCTTCTTTTATCTCAGCATTGAGCTTCACTATTCCAGGTATCTTGAGCTGGGCTCCGTGACATACTGAATCAACAGTAGTATCCATCACCCATATCTTAGGCATGTGTGCTACAGCATTCTCTATTGGCTGGACAATCTTCCTCAGCATTGTCTCATCTTTCTTGTTTTTCCATATCCATACTGCGTCGCTCAGTTCCTGGAGTGTGACAAGAGAAGATTCATTCATAGGCCCAGCTTTTGTCCTTCTCAGCTCAACCATATGCGCTCCTGTTCCGAGCTTTCTTCCTATATCATGCAGAAGCTTTCTTATGTATGTTCCTGCCTGTGTGCCTGTCCTGAAAAGCACTTCTCTGCCATTTACCTCAAGGATCTCAAAATAGTATATTGTTCTTGTCCTTTCCTGCCTTTTGACAGCAGACCTTATCGGAGGAAGCTGCCTGATGTCTCCCACAAAGCTTGCGCACACTTTTCTCAGTGCTGCTTCATCAACATCTTTGTGAAGGTGCATTATTCCTACATACTCTTTTCCTGCAATCAAAAGCGCCTGCACAACTTTTGTTGCCTTGGATATTGTGACAGGCAGGACTCCAGTCACTCCTGGATCAAGTGTTCCAGAATGGCCTGATTTATTGATCTGCATTATCTGCTGGACATAAGCGCTTACCTGGTGAGAAGTAGGGCCTTTTGGCTTGTCTATATTGACTATCCCGAATTCCAGATGCTGTTTTATAGGCCTTTTAGTAGGATCACAGCCGAACTTAGGGCTTGTCTCTGATTCTTTCTTTACAAGAATCTGTCTTTTTATAGTTTCAAACGGCAGGACTTCATTCATTTTATCCTCATAGGTCCATATAAATTTATAAAGTTTACTAAACCCTTATTAATAGGGTGGGGGTTGCAGATTTCATGAAAAAAGCTATATTATTGGTCGGTCCTACAAGCTCTGGAAAGAGCCCTCTTGGCGATACGCTCCAAGAACTGGGGTACCTGGGCCAGGACTGTGTGCACTTTGATTTTGGTGAAGAGCTTAGGAGAGTTGCCTCTGGCAAGAATGTTCACTTTGATATTGATGAGTCAGTACAGGTTGCAGAGATCCTTGATGCATGCAGGCTTCTTGATCAGCCGGATTACTGGATAGCAGAGAGGATATTACGTTCTTATCAGAATGATCCCAGGCTTATGGTGCTGAATGGATTTCCAAGGGATGTTCCTCAGGCAGAGATGATGGATACTCTGGTGAGCATCAACAAGCTGATAATCCTTGATGCGCCTCTTGAAGTCCTGCTTGAGAGGATAAGACTGAATACTGGAGGAGACAGGACAGGAAGGGATGATGATTCTCACGAGAAAGTGCAGCTTAAGCTTAAGACATACCAGGACAGGACAACTCCTATTGTCAGGCATTATTTTGTGAAAGGGATAGAACCATTTTATATTCCTGTAGAAGCAGACACTACTCCTGAGATGATGTACTCAATGTTGCATAATAATTAAAGAATTATTCTTTCTTAGCAGCTGGCTTTGGTTTGTTCTCAGATTTTGGCTTGTCTGTCTTCTCTTCTTTCTTTACTGGTTTTGCTTCTGGCTTTTTTGCCTCTTTCTTAGGCTCTGGCTTGTCATCTTTTGTCTTCTCAGTCACTTCTGCCTCAACTTCTTCTTTTTTGCTTCCGCCAATAGCTTTCTGAAGCTTTCCTGCAATGCCCTTAGGCTCCTCTACTTTTTCTGCTTTCTTCTTAACAACATACTTATAGCCGAAAAGCTCTGCCTTTACCATTCCATCATCTTCTTTTATGACTGTGATCTTGACTTTTTGAGGAGGATTCTTCATTCCATTCTTCCACAGCTCCTTGTTCAGCTGCTCACCTATCCTGATATCATCTGACTTCATATGCCTTTTCAGGAAAGCCTTGAGTCCTGCGACTGCTTTTTTTGCCCTCTTGTAAATAGGGACTTTCAGCAGTTCTCTCCTCAATGGGACTATGTAAGTTCTTTCGATTGCCATTTTAAGCCTGTATCTTAGTCCTTCTCCAGGATCTCTTCACTTCTGTATGCCTGCCTGGATGCACTTTTCTTCCAGGTCCGTAAATCTTAGGCACTGTCCAGAAAGGAGCCCATCTGGTCTGCCTTCCTTTCTTGATAAGCCTTTTCTTCCTGCTTGGATGTTTGTATCTTGCCATTTTATTTTCTCACGATCTTGATATCTTTCTTTCCCTGGCTCATCATTGCCAGAATCCTCTTGAACTGCTGGTCATCTATTGTGCTCATCCTGCCAGACTGGATAATCTGAGCGAGCACAAGCAGGACCTGCGTTGCTTTTTCAGGATCAGCTGCCTTGATATTGCCGTATCTCTGCAAGGCCTCTTTTGTCAGCCTTGTCTTGATGGCATTCTCAAGCTGCTCGACCTGCTGGTTCATCTGAGACTGCTCTTGTGCCTGCGCACTCATCTGGTCTTGATATTGCTTCTGGAGCTGTTCGAGTTTCTTTCTCTTCAAGTCCTCAATATCATCCATTTTTCTCTGCAGGTTTCTCAGACACCTGGACTTTCTCAGGTCTGTCCTGTTTTACTTCTTTTTTCTGTGATATATCCTGATTAGGAACTGATTCTGGCTTCTCCTGAGGTCTTGCTGTCTCAACTTTTGCCTTTTTCTCTGATTCTCTCTTTGAGTATATCTTCTTTGCTTCTTTCATTGCTTCTATTATCATCTTCTTTCCAGCAGGAGTAATCACTTTTCCTTTATGCACAGTCTTGTCCTGATGCTTCACAAGGCCTGATTTCTCTAGCTGCTGAAGAATTTTTCTTAGGATATTGCCTGAACCTTTGTAGAATCTTTCTGGTTTATGGCCTCTGTTCTTCTTGCCGCCATACTTTGTCCTGAGCTTTGAGACCCCTATTGGGCCAAGCTTGTCAACAGACTTAAGCACAGCTGCTGCTCTGACATACCACCAGTCCTCTCTCATAGGAGGCCTTTCTTTGTGCATGCCTGTCTTTACATATACAGCCCACTCAGGAGCTGTTATAGTCTTGATTTTCTTGAGCTCACTAGTAATAGCTTCTATAATATCATTGATTGGTGCGTCTCTTAATATTGCCACTTTATCACCTTATATGCCCTTGCGGGCGACATTGGACATATACATGCCCAGATTGATATATAACAATGGGATAAGAGGTGGTTTATAAAGGTTTCTGTGTACTTTAGTATACCATTTAGGCAGCAACAACAGTGGATTCGTACACGGTCAAATCTCACTGCGTTCGATTTGCCCTGTTCGTAAAGGAAAAATCAGAACTGCGTAACTGATTTTACCTCTGCACTCAGTACTCATCCTTGTTGCTGCCGACTGAACAATGTTTTCATAGATAGGGTGGTGATGATGGCGCTGACGAGCCGGGGGTCGCCCCCTGCGGGGTGGCGAGTAAGCTGAAAATCTGTGATTTTCAGCTGTCAGCAGCCATTATCATCACCGTCAAAGGCATAAAATACTCTCAGTCTATTGAATCTAATAATTATTTCTTGCATAACCTTTATATAGTATTTATATATGCTTTATGTCATGATACCTCTATTGCAGCAGATGGCTCCTGAGACAGGAGCAGCACTTGGTTTCGGAATGATCCTTGCCATATTCCTCATAATCATAATTGCAGTTGTTTTCTTTGTCTTTCTTTTCATATTCTGGGTCTGGATGATAATAGACTGCGTCAAGAGGAAGATGGATGACACTGAGAAAGTTGTATGGGTCCTATTGATGGTCTTTCTTGGAGCGCTTGCTTCAATAATCTATTACTTTGTTGTCTACAGGGAAGCAAAGAAAAGGAAATCCTGATATCATGGCAAAAGAAAAGATATTCTCAGCAGGAGGACAGGCTGTCATTGAAGGAGTCCTCATGCGTTCAATGCATAACCTTGCTGTTGCAGTCAGGAAGCCCAATGGAAAGATATCTATCAAGAAAGAGAAGATAGTCTCCATAGCAGACAGGGTTAGTATCTTAAGGTGGCCTTTCATACGTGGAGTCTTTAATCTTTTCCAGATGCTTATCATAGGATTCAAGGCTCTGATACATTCTGCAAATGAGTCAATGGATAAGGTAGAAGAGGAGCTTACCTTCATGGAGATTGTGTTCAGCATTGTTCTTGCGATAGGATTTGCCATAATCCTGTTCAAGGCGCTTCCATTCCTGGTGGCTGTGCTTTTTGAGCGGACATTCTCTTTTGTCAAGGAGAATTATATCATATTCAATATCATTGATGGGGTCACAAAGATAACATTCTTTATACTGTATATATTCATAATCTCATTGATGAGGGATGTCAAGAGGATATTTGAGTACCATGGAGCAGAGCATAAGACAGTCAACTGCTATGAGGCAGGAGAGAGCCTTACTGTGAAGAATGTTAAGAAGTATTCTACACTGCATCCAAGATGCGGAACAAATTTTGTTCTGATTGTATTGATACTAAGCATACTTGTCTATACATTCATCCCTAAAAGCCTTGAATTATGGGCAAGGTTCGGGCTGAGGATATTATTGCTGCCTGTGATCGCAGGAATATCCTATGAGATACTCAAGCTGTGCGGTAAGTACAGGGATAATATTCTTATGCATGCTGTTGCTCTGCCTGGACTTGCAGTGCAGATGATAACAACAAGAGAGCCTGACAACAAGCAGATTGAGGTTGCTATAGCTGCGCTTAATGGTGTGATACACAAATAATATTATGTTCTCTCATTCTTAGCGCTTAGAATTATTTTTTATATTTTGGTGGTATTGAGATGTTGATGAACCTTGCTCAAACACTTAATCAACATTGTTCATCCTAATATCTTAGACCATCTATAGAACACATTCTCTGCATCTTTCTGTCTTATAGAATGGAAAAGGTCATTTCTCAGGTCTTTTGAGACTGGGTACATCTGGTCAGACCACCAGTATCCATAAGATAATATTCCGTCTATATGGTAATTGCCTTCATAAATCGCCCTGAACAGGGCTTCATATCCAAGAGCCTGCTCTTTCCAGTCTTTGGTGTAAGAATCATCACGTATTGAAGGTTCAATCCAGCCGTTCTTTAGGCTTCCATCATAGCTTGGGATAAGGATGCTTAAGTATATCTTCTTTGACTTGATGTTTTTCCATCCATCCTGTGATAAGAAAGTCCTGAAATGGCTTGTTATATCATCAAGATCCTCTGATTTGACATCAGAGAATATATCTTTTTGGATATAATCTGCGTTTGGATCAAGCTGTACCAGGACAAAATCAACATCATCATCAGCTGTGAAAGAAGGGTCTCCTGCAAACCTGAATGCTTGGGCAAATCCTATCTCACCAGAGAACTTCTCTCTCACTTTAGGGATGAGCTGTTTGTATCTCTCATTTAGCTCAGGAATGCTTGCCCAGTACTCAAAAGCAAAATCAGTGGGATTTATTATTATTGCATCCACTCCTGCATCCTGGGCTTTCTTTGCCTCTTCAAGCATCTTAGTCTCCCACTGGGGAAACATCTTATTGAGAAGCTCAGTCTTATCAGGATAATCTGCTGCCTTGACATAAGCAGTGTCCTTTGTATCCATACTGAAAGCCTTCTTGTAGGTATACTCAGGATCATAAAGATTTAGCGTGAGAAGCACCATGTTCTGGGAATGTCCTTTTGCAGATTGGACAATTCTTTTCATCTCATCCTGGCTGATCTCTATTGCTCCTGGAGCATTGAGGTCCTTTGCAGGTTTTATGATCAAATCAGAATCATATATGACGAAGTCTGTCAGGAAAAGAGCATTGCTGCCTATGGTCTCAAGCCTCAGCATGGAGGAGTCAACCAGTTTCCGGTTATCTTCTCCTAAATCAATGAACTCATGAGGATTCCCCCAATAATCTGCCATCCCAACACCAAAGACCATTCCTTGCTTTGGCTGGAAGTCATGTGCTGGGATATAATCCAGGTCATGATACTCAAAAGGCCCCAGCACAGCTGGCTTTTCGCACCATGGCGGCCATGGGCCTGTCCAGCCTCCTGGGGGGCACGGAAAAACAGCAAAGAAAGTTATAAGAGAAACAAGAACAAGTGATATCAATAATATCAGGATGATCTTCATATACCTCTTCATGGATGTAATATTCTCTGATAATTATTTAAATATTTCTATTTTGGGCTCATATGCATAACAGTGTCATATCCTGCAAGCGTTAATCTATCTCATCCTCCATAAGAAAACCATAAAGAACTTAAATCCTGTCTTAGCCCATGCATGTTCATCCTATTATTTTCTTTGCATAGCTGATAATTCTGTCAAAATCCTTTTTATTTGCCTGTTATGACCTGGATAAATGCAACTTTTACTTTGATACCTCATCGTATGATATCCTTGGTTTGCCAGATGATTTTCTATAATGAATCAGCCAGATCTCTTTCTATTTAGTATGATCTTTCTTGAGCCATGAACACAATCGTTCCTATCAGTAATATACCCTGTTCTTTTTATCTCCATGTTTTCTTGTATACTAATCAAGATCTATAAAACCTTCTGACAGTGCAGTCTTCAATAGATCAAGAAGACACCCTTTTGATGTATGGTCCTAAGACCATCTCTTTGTAAGCCTTGCCTGCAGGCACTCTCGGAAAGAGTATCTCCTCTTTATCTGTGATGACTTCAAGAAAACAAGGCCCATCTGAACCTAAAAGTCTTGCAATCCCCTGTTTTAGATCTTTCTGATCACTTATCCTTTCTGCATAGTTAAACCCAAAAGTCTCAGCAACTCTGGCAAAGTTTATATCCTTTCTTCTTTCAGTTCCTGTCCTGGTACCTTCATAAGACGCATCCTGAAGATTGACCACCATGCCATCGCTCAGATTATTAAGCATCAATATCTTGATGGGCAGATCTAATGAGGCTATTGTATGCAGTTCTCCAAGATTCATCCTAATGCTGCCATCACCATCGATAGCTAATACAGTGGATTGTGGATTCGCAAAATAAACACCTATTGCAGTAGGCATGGCAAATCCCATTGTGCCATATGATCCTGAAGTCATGAACGATTTTGGCCTTTGCATGTTCAAATACTGCGCTGCAAGCATCTGATGGTTTCCCACGCCTGTTGTTATCTTGATATCTGGGTCATCATAATCAGATAACAGATCCATAACTTCAGCAGATTGTATTGTATTTGAATCTCTATTATAATCCAGCGGCCATGATCTTTTGAGATCCTTTGCTCTTTGCTGCCATTCTTTGATATCTAACTGTATGTTGTTCTTTTTTGCATATTCCAATAGATCTTCCAATGCAACAGAAGCATCACCTATAAAAGAGAATTTTGGGGATCTTTCACTCCTTATCTGATGCATCTTTTCAGGATTGATATCAATATATGCGATATCAGAGCCTATACCAAAACCCACTTTCTCAGCAACCCTGTCATCCCATCTCACACCAATAGCAAAGAAAAAGTCATTTTCTTGTATTATCATATTGGCATATGGTGTGCCGAACATACCAAGCATACCTAAATTCAATTCATCTTTTCCTTGTATGACTCCTTTTGCCATCAGCGTATTCACTGAGGGTATTCTCAGATAATCATTGAATTCTCTTACTGCTCTGCTTCCTTCTTCTGAATTAAGGCCTCCTCCCAGGTAAAGCAAAGGCCTTCTTGATTTCAACAGCAGATTGAAGAACTCTTTGCATTGCTGTTCGCTTAGATGTTTATCATCACTATACACCTTTTTGAAGTAATCATTATCAGTTCCGCGATAACTGTGTTCTCTCTGCTGTTTGTCAAGAGGGAAATCTATCACTACCGGGCCAGGCCTTCCTGATCTGGCAAAGTGATATGCATCTTTCACTATTGATTCAATATCCTGGTCATTTGACAGCTGAATGACCCTTTTAGCAGCTTCCCTAAAAACCCCTTCTACAGATATGTGCTGGAAGGAGTCAGTCCCTATCTTATTCTCAGGAACCTGGCCTGCAAATACAATCAAGGGTATGCTATCACCATAAGCATCAGCAACACTTGTTAAAGTATTGGTTATTGCAGGGCCTGAAGTCACTATAGCTACACCCACTTTATCGCTAGATCTAGAATAACCTGCTGCAGAGAATGCTGATGCTTGCTCATTCGAATTGATGACTATTTGGATACCACTCTTATTAAGCGCATGGAACACAGGCAATATTGCCGCTCCAGTATACCCAAATATATGTTTCACATCTAGATCCTCTAGACTTCTGACTAAAACCTCTGCTCCGTTTAACCTTTCCATTTTTATACCTCCTTACAGGAAAACTAAACCGGCCCAGAATGTGTTCTGCTATAAACAGTAGAATTTGCACACTTGAGCCGGAATTTTCCTATACTCAAGCGATTAGCACTACGACTACTACGACCAAAAGAGTCATGATATAGTTAGTGCTGTTATTTAACATAATAGGAGTAATACATCATAAGTATTTAAATATTGCTAAAATTGTGTATAACCAGGTTATGTTCTCCAAAGCATTAGCGAGGACGAGCCTTGAGATGGCAAAGAGTTCAAGGTACCATTAGAAAGAATTAACAATCTTTATATAACCTGATTTGCATAAATGATGATTCTTTACATTATGTTTCTCATTTTTTGGGGCTGAACAGAAGGCCTCCAAAGTCATCCAATTCTTTTTTGCATCTGTCACATCTAGTTTTATGGCCATATGCCCATAGATAGCAGTACATCATATAAATGTTTCCGGAATATTACTTTGCCTTCTCAGCGACTTTAGCTATCCATACAGTGGCTATGACTGCTATTATAGTTATTATTATAGCATAGACCCATGGGCCCCCTGATGAGAGCATGCAAAGTGCTCCTGCTCCTTCTGTTCCGCATGGCCCGACAAACAAAGCTCTTATCGCATCATTCCATGCCAGAGCTGCCACAAGGCCGAAAGCTGCTGTTATCAATGCTGCTATTTTTTCTACTACTTCAGATTTCATTGAATCACCCCTGATAGGGACATTCTCAGATTATAAGTATTTAAATTTATCTATGAAACTTGCAGCAGCATTCTTCATCTTCCTTTTCATATTCTGGATATGGATGCTTATTGACTCTAATACTCTCTTTGATACTGATTGCGATCATTCTAAAAGAGAAGATCATAATGTCGCAAATACTTGGTTTTAGTCTAGTATTAGGGGCTATAGGGGGCCAATATATATCTGTCTACAAAAAAGAAATAGTCTGTTTAAACGCCGTTATTTACCTGTTATGATATGGATCAAGGCAAGTCCTAGAATCACAATATA
>JAHJCS010000225.1 GCA_018812465.1 Nanobdellota archaeon
CCAGTCCATCTCTTTTACTTTCTGAGGATTTCTTCCTTTTTTGTGGCGGATATATTTCTGTATTCCTGTCTCGCATCCTTTCTTCTTGCAGTAGATGACAATCTCCTCTACATCTTTGTCATTCACTCCAGGCATCCATACAGGAGCAAGCACAATCCTGATCTTCTTTGATATGATGTACTCAATCATCTTCTTGACTTTGCTTATATTGTAATCATTTGTTCCGGCCATCATGCGGGACTGTTTTTCGTCGAAAGAATGGACAGAGATATTGAACTGGTCAAGGCCTGCTGCAGCCAGACCATCAACAAGCTTCTCTGTCAACATCATTCCATTTGTTGCTATGGATACCTTTTTGATATATCTTATCTTCTTCATATCTTTTACAAGCTTTACAATGTCTGAATAAAGCAGAGGCTCTCCATGAGGATTGATGAATATCTCAATGCCTGGAATCTTCTTGAATTCCAGCAGTCTCTGAAGCTCCTCAACAAGATACTCCTCTTCTACAATGAAATCAGTCTCTTTCCTGCTTGACAATCCCTCATCGACAGAGCAGAATATACAGTTCATGTTGCAGCTTGTCAAAGGCTTGATCTCAAGGATAGTCGTCCCTCTGTCCACAATGCCAAAAAAGAGGCTGCCTATCAGAGGAATGCCTGAATTCCTGTGGATATATACTGCTGGCTTGTTATTGAGCCTGTTCCTCAGGTTCCCGATGCCCTCTGCAATGAGAAGATTGAACTTTGCAGCAGCCTGTTTCTGAGGCAGACCAGAGAACTCTATGCTTTTCTTCTTTATCCTGAACTGCCCTATCCTGTTCAAAGCATCATTGGAGATGATGAAAGCAAAGCTTCTGAGCAGAGTGACCTCAAGATGATCCTTTTTATCTTCAAACTCCAGGTTCTCGAATTCAAGCTCTGCCATACTTGGTAAAATTAGTACTTGTGTTTAAAAAGATTATGAAATAAACATATACTATCATCTTTTATACATTTTATTGAAAATTTCGACTTAAGGGAGAAATTTTCTAGGGGGTTTAATACCCCGACCTTCAGGTCGAAATTTTCAAGACTAAAAATTCGCCTATCTAGGCGAGAAGCGAAATACTCCAACCTTTAGGTTGGAGATAGCTCCGAGCGGCGAATTTTTATTATTCCAATATCATTTACAGTTTTGAATCTGTCTGTAAAGATCCTTCCTAGCTCCGCCTGACTTTGCTGCAGCTTTATCTGGCGGAGTGAAGAAGATCTGCCAGGCATATTACCTCAAGAATGGCCAAGAAGCCTCACCTCGCCATATTCAGGCAGCAGCCTGTCATCGGCGAGGCTAGGAAATAAATCATATCTCTGGATAACTCACTGAAAGATATCATCTGATAAATAGACCTATTACCCTAAGATCATATCATCCTATTTTCCTATGTTTGTCCTTCAGGAAGAATACTGCAAAAGATGACATGAGGAACGCAAGCCCCATCGCAAAGAACACATTTGTTATTCCAGTGAACTCTGCTATAATTCCTCCTATCAGAGGGCCTACAACAAATCCTATATCCATAAAAAGGTTCCATATCCCTGCGATCTCTCCTTTCTTATGCTTGTAGCTCAGGTCTATTATAAGCGAGTTCACAGATATCACTGAGGTGATCCATCCTATTGATATCAGCAATGCAAGCCCGAATACTGCATATAAATTCTTTGTCTGGGAGAATATAAGCAGGGATGTTCCCATGATCATGAGGCCTGCAAGAAGAGTTGTCTTCTTGCCTATGCTGTCTGCAAGCCTTCCTACTGGATAAGAGATAAAGATAGCTGGAAGAGAGAAGAAAGCCAGCAGCAATCCTCCTAGTTTGGGTGAGATATCCAGCACATCAGGCCCATAGAACAGAGGCTGGAATGTGATTAATATCTGTTCCCATGAAGTTAACATCAGGGAGAAGAGAAGCAAGAGCACGCCGAACATGCCAAAACTCCTGAATTCCTTGAATTCTGAGACAAAGCCTGATAATCTGCTTACACTCTTCATAGCAGAGCCCAGGCTTGAATGGTTTGTATCCTTGATGAACAGGAACAATATAATTATTGATATCATAAGACCGACAGAATAGAATCCTACAATCCCTCTGAATCCTGCATAGAGCAGCACAAACCCTCCTATGATTGGGCCGATTGTCTGCCCCAGATATTTTATCTCTGCATCAAAACCATATGATTCTGCCCTATGTTTCTTCTTTGTTAACGATGCATAGTAAGCATCCCTTGGAACCCTCCACATCTGGTAAGAGAACCCCCATACCATAAATGCGAAGACAAGCATAAGATTGCCTTTAAGAGAGAATATGAGTATGCCTCCGATTATCGAGACGAGAAGGCCTGTTGTCATCAGTTTTCTCCTGCTCGCATGATCGCTCAATGTGCCCATAGGCAGGTCAATCAGTATCCCAGCCATTGATGCTATCGAGAGCAGAAACCCTATCTCCATGTATGACTTGTTGATGCTGTCAAGATAAGTAGGAAAGACAAATTCAAGAAGATTGTCTGCTATCAGCCAGACAAGCGTGGCTAGAAGTATTATCAGGACTTTTCTGTTTATCACTCTTTTGGATTTTATCAGGTGCATTGTATCAGATTATGTAAAGATGATCAAAATCTCTGTTTCTTTTTATCTTTATCATTGGATTGTATTTTATGAGATCAAGCTTGCTACCTTTTTTCCTGAACACAAACTCCTGGACTCTCATGTTGTCGAACAGGAATGATCTGTAATAGGTATGGTCAAGGTCCTCGACAAAATAAGCTCCTGGCCTGATGCTGTCAAACATCAATGTGAAAACTGCAGCAAATATCCCTATCACCACCTGGGTGTATGTCGCATTTGTTCCTATGACTGCAACATTAGGGATTGTGTTAAAATAATATACTCTCTTGTCAGGATAATCAAGTATCACTCCGATATTATCAGCGCCTTCTAGTATATTTGCAGTGTTCTCGCAGCGCAGCAGGTCGCTCCTCAGGACATTGCCTTTTTTCTCATATATCTTTATGAGCTCATTCATTGTCCTTGGGTTTATTGCATAGATGAATTTTGATGGGATATCATATTTGTATGAAAGTGTGAGATTCTCCTCGTGAAGCACTGTCATTCCAGAAGGGTATTCATCCAGCTTCATGATTGGGCTGAGGATGCTTCTCATGTTCACTCTTGTCTCAAGCGCGTTTGGGAAGATCTTCTTCACTTTCTTTCTGCCAAGAGCGATTCCTGAAGGGTCTCTGACACTCTCAACAAGGAATTCATGCACGCACCAGGTTATCATGCTGTGCCATTTCTTGATTATCCTGGAAGTGTCATACTCAAAATGGATTATCTCTCTTGGCTTGCCGAATTTTTTTATTCCTGTCTCTGCCCACATGTTCACTGCGCCGGGATTCATGCCAGCACAGAGTATATGCACTGCATTGTTCAGTTTCTCTTTCCTTGGATAGACATCATAGACCAGCTCGCTCACTGTCTTATGTTCATCATTCATCGCAGTATTGATATAGGATACTCCTGCCTTGTCTGTTGCTTCAATTATCTCTAGGCTGTTCATATCTGTTATGTCAAGGACAATATCAATCCTATTTTTCTTGAGAATGTCAATATATTCATGTTCTTTTGCAGGAATCTCTATCTTCTTGTGGATGAACCTGTAATCCAGAATCTTATGGTCTATGAACTGGTCTTTTAGCACGCGGTCATTCTTGTCAAGAAGTATGAGCTTGCCAAAAAGATTCCTGTAATCGCTTAGGTGATGGAGAAATGCATTGGCGACTCCGCCTGAAGCTCCAAGTATCAGCAGATTAGTCTTGCCAGACTTTGCAGTCTTATGGGATATTCCTATTTTTCTGCCTCTTTTTTCTGTTACTATTGATCTCAGCCTCTCTTTAAGACTATATTGATAATATAAATCATATACTCTTATGGGATGTCAGAATCTTGATATCTGTTTATATATTTTTCTAGGCATAGGCTTGTCCAGACACCTTTTCAGAGCCTCTCTGTAATGATAAGACTTAAACATGATGTTCATAGCTCTGTAACCACAATAAATTTAAATACCTCCAATATATCATTCTGTATATGGGGGATGAGCAAATTTCTGAGAATGTAAAAGAGGAGAAGAAGACCTCTGAAGTGGCTATAACATACGAGACCCTGTTTGAGCTTCTCAGGAGAGAGAAGAACCGGGATGAGTTGCAGAAGCTTGAAGAATCATTCTTTGATGATGTGATAAAATATGTCGAGGGCAAGAAGAACATCCTCTCGACCCAACAGGGTGAGCTGCTTGCGACTGATGAACGGGAGAAGACCCTTATCCAGCTCCAGAACATAAAGAAGATAATAAGGGAGCTTTATGACAGGAGAGAGAAGAAGATAATCAATCTGGCTATCAACAAAGCCAGGACAAAAAGTAATATCATAGACACCTCTTCTCTTATATGTGAAGAGAGGACATTATTTGATGCTCTTTGTAAGACACTTCATTTATTTAGGGAAGACATACTCAATAATATAATTGAAGCAAGGAAGCCTTTATTGACCCAAGAAAATATTCCAGATCAGATCAGAGACCCCCTAAACAGCTCTGAGAGCCTTCCAGAGCCTGAAAAAGGGCAAGCTTTAAATACTAGTTCAAAAGAGCCTGAAACTAGGGTAGAGAAAATCCTTGTCAGTATAAGGTTTTTAAGCCCTGTTCCTCAGTTTGTGGGCTCTGAGCTTGAATTATACGGCCCTTACGAAGAGGATGAGATAGCTGACCTGCCTGAAGATGTGGCAAAAGTGCTTATTGAGAAAGGCAGGGCAGAGAAAGATTAGGTTCAAAATGAAGATGCCAAAATTAATCAAAAGGCTTTGCCCGTATTGCAAGAAACATACTCAGCATGGTGTAAGCCAGGCAAAGAAAAAGGGCAGGAGCTCCCTTACTTATGGAGCAAAGCAGAGAGCTAAGAAGAGAGGAGCCTCAAGAGGATATGGTAATCTTGGAAGATATTCTAAGCCAGCAATCTCAGGATGGAAGATGACAGGAAAGAAAGCGACAAAGAAGACAGACCTGAGATATACATGTAAAGTCTGCAAGAAGACTCACATGCAGAAACAAGGCATAAGAGCAAAGAAAGTTGAATTCAAGTAGGTAAACAAAATGAAACTAAAAGAGCCAACATCAAAGTTCATAAAAGTAAGATGCCCAAAGTGCAAGAATGAGCAGATCATATTCGGGAAATCATCCACAATAGTGAACTGCCTTGTCTGCAGCAAACCAGTGGCTGAGCCTACAGGAGGCAAAGTCAGAGTAAAAGCAAGGATTCTGGAAGTTCTTGAGTGAAACTTTTTGTTTCTTATTGATTTATATCCTATCTTTTGTCTAGTTTCTGCTAATCATCTTGATATATTCTTTTTTCCAGCCACTGCTTTCTGATACCTGCTCACTGAGTTATCAAGATCAGTAAGAAATTTTATTATCTCTCAGAAATTTTTGTGTAAAATAGGATATTCATCAGGTGCATATAGAACTTCAGTCCAAAAAAGTATTGATCTACAGTCTCTGCTTATTCTTTATCTTTGAGACTATCACCAGCAGAAATGCTGATGCTGCAAGATACAATAAAAGCAGGCCAGCATTCTCTTTAAGCCCAATGAGAGGTGCATCAAAGAAGAGCACCTGCCTGAACATACTGTTAACTATCACAACTGGATTATACGCCGCTATCTGGGATGCAAGCTTTGGCATTGCTTCAAGCGCATTGAGAGCATCGCTGAACAGGAATATCGCCAAAGCAAGGAATGTTGACATAAGTATTGATGATTGTATGCTTCTTGAGAGATAAGCAAGCATCATGCCTATGCATATGAATATCAGTATCAGTGATGCAGATATTGGTATGATCTCTGCAAGATTTCCTATTATATCTATGTCAAATCTCAGCTGTGCAACAATCAAAAGCACAATGACCTGGAATGATATTATCAGGAAGTTTGTTATCAAGAGGCCCAGTGTGTAGATTATATCATTGACTGGCGCAAGGATGTTTCTTGTGTATGCATCATTGTTTATCTCAAGAGATGTTATTATATTAGAGAACAGGAGGCTTATGAACACTATGACCATCGCAAGTAGCACAGGGAATGCAATCTGTATGTCCCTTACATCGCTTACCAGGGATTTGAAGCTCTGGCTTATCGGCTTTGCTATCTTTCCTGCAAGTGATGGGTCTATCTCTGATAAGCCGGCCATCTTCTCTCTTGCTTCAGTAGAGATATTGTCTATCTTCTTAACACTCTCATTGATCAGGATTATATAATCATCTGTCCTGTTGATCTCCTCATTGAGAAGCAGATTTATGCTGTCAAGCTCTACCACAGCCTGGTTAAGAGAGACACTGATATTATTAGCCTGATCAACTGTGTTCTGGGTTGAATCCTTCAGGACGTTTATCTGAGAATCTATCCTAAGAATCATAAGATCAAGTGCTTCTGTTGAGTTTGTAAGGTTGAATAGTTCTGCCTCTTCTTTCAATGACTGCGTGACCTTCTTGAGATCCTCAAGGGATTGTATCAAAGAATCAGAGTCTGCTTCAAGAGCATCTGCATTGTTGTTGAACTCTTTTTGGACATCCTTCACATATAGGTATCTTGGAGTGAAATCATCCCTGACCTCAATCAGTTTGGTTTTCCTCTCCTGGAGGTCTCCCATTATTTTCTGTGACTCATTCTTGATTGAGTCAACATCATCAATCCTGTGATTCAGGAAGACCAGAAGCTCCTGCAAGCTGCTTATTATCTCCTGTGTTGATATCAGGCTTATCTGCTCTGCTGTGAGGCCGAAATAGTCCTTCAGTTCTGACATCAGAAGCAGGCTTATCTTCTCTCTTGTGTTGTCATAATAGAAAGTGATCTCGCCTGATGGTATCTCTCCAGGCTTGGGAGACAGGCTTCCTTCTATAACTAAACACATATGGACTCTCTCATCAATCATCCTGGGAATGCAGCTGTCAAGAGATGGGTACCTGTACAGAGTTCCAAAATCAGATACCTGTTCAGAGAATCCTGAGAGATCAATATTCTTATCAGCAATAACACCAATGTTTATGTCATGAAGCTGGTCTCCGCTGAAAGAGTAGCCAACTATCAGTATAAGCAGGAGAGGCGCAAGCACTATCAGAAGCAGAGAGCTCCAGTTCCTGAAGATGAGCTTGAAGTTCTTGTATATCTCATAAAGAAGCTTCATTCTGTCATCTCCTTGAATTTTGAGTCAATGTCCATTGATTCTGTTATCTTCATCATATGAATCTTTCCCTGATGCAGAACAGCAGCTCTTGCGCAGTTATCTTTTACCTCAGAAAGCAGGTGTGATGACACAAGCACTGTTATGTTCTGCTTCTGCACAATGTCTGTGACAATCTTCCAGAAATTATCTACAAGCACAGGATCAAGGCCTGTTGTCGGCTCATCAAGTATCACAAGTTTTGGCCTGTGAAGAAGCGATATCGCAAAATCAAGCCTTCTCTTCATGCCTCCTGAGATGTCTCCTGCAAGCACATTCCTTGCACCATGCAGTTTTACTACCTCAAGAAGCTCTTTTATCCTTACTTTCTTATCTTTACCTGTGATATTGTACAGGTTTGCATAATAAGCCATGTTCTCATAAACAGTGAGCTTTTCATAGAAAGAATTCTCCTGGGTAGTGTAACCTACAATATCCTTAACTCTGCTGAACTTCTTTGTTATGTTCTTCTTGATGTATATTATTTGGCCATGATCAGGAGTATAATATCCGACAAGCACCTTGATTAAAGTAGACTTGCCGCAGCCTGATCTTCCTATCAGGCCGACTATCTCCTTTGGATACAGGTCAAGAAAGAGATTGTCAAGCACCTTCCTTTTTCCAAAGCTCTTTGTTATGCCATTCAGGCTCAATAAAGGCTCCATAATCATTAAAATGGGGTTTTGATATATAATTATTGTGATAAATCATATTAGCATTCTATTATTGTTTTAATTGTGCAAAACAGTCCTAACATGTATGGATAGAGCAACCAATTGATATAATCAAGGTGAAGATACCCTGTACTTGCTCTTCTATACTCACTGGACCAGAAGCCTCACCTCGGCAATGTCAGGCTGCAACTATATACTGCCGAGGATAGGAAAGAAAAGCTCTATAATCCTATACTTAATATGCAAATATCATCAAAAACCTTTAAAAAGCCCCCCTAATTCTAACATTATAGGCCGGTGTAGCTCAGCCTGGTTAGAGCGCTAGACTCATATATTTGAGTGATGAGCCTTAGGGCAATGATATGACTCAAGCCGGGTTATCTAGAGGTCGGGGGTTCAGGTCCCCTCACCGGCACTATTTTCATCAGCGCAGTTCGTGCAACTCAACAGAGTTGATGTTGCACTAGGTTCGCGTGTCAAGGGAGCGAGCCGTTGCGGGTGGTTCAGGTCCCCTCACCGGCACTATTTTCATCAGCGCAGTTCGTGCAACTCAAC
>JAHJCS010000226.1 GCA_018812465.1 Nanobdellota archaeon
AGGAATCTTGCCCTCTGGCTTCTTTCTTTTGAAAATGCTGAATAGACCCATATGATTACCTCTTTTTGATTATACTGTAAACACACCCCACTGGATGATAAGAATATATAATAGTATTAAAAGCTTTGTGAGTATTCTGGAATAGTTAAAGAATGATTATGCAGCCTTTCCATGGATGCATTCAAGGCAGTACATCTTTTTATCCATCGGCAGATTCTTGAGATTATTCTCAGGACTTTGATAATGGACATAAAGATCATTAGGGTTAATGTCAGGAAACAGTTCCCTGACATGCTCCCTCAGTTTATTGGTCACATAATCATTGATCTTGCCTATATCATAAGCGCCAGCCCTGACTTCATCCCGGGTGATGATTCCGTCTGCTATTGCAGAATTAGCAAACAGCTCCAGGTCAGTAGGGGTATCAATGCCATGGTCACAATGGTAGAACACAGGAGGGCATGCGATAAAGAAGTGGACTTCCTTTGCCCCTGCTTTCTTTGCTACATTATAGATAGCTGCTGAAGTGTCTCCCCTAACTATACTGTCATCAACAAACGCTATGTTCCTGCCCCTCACAGCATAACAATCAATCTTGAATTCATGCGTTCTTTTTCCTTCAGGCTGGATGAAGTTTCTGTTCACCTGGTGGGTTATGGAATCCTTTACTTTCTCCAGGATATCCTTGTATTCCACTTTTGAATTAAATGACTTGCATCTTCCAGTAAATCCCTGAGCAAAAGTAAGGCCAGAATTCTTGATAGGAACAATCAGATCAAGTTTCCTTGCAACATCATGATACTGCTCACAAAGATCAGCTCCATCCCTGTGCCTGTACTCTCCGGCAGATTCAAGTTCAGGTGTCCCTTCTCTTTCATTGATCTCTATGAGACTGTATCTGTCCTTGAAGTATTTGTCCTCAAAAAAGCATTTCAGATAATGCAGGTCTATAAGTACATTAGGTTCTTTATCTAAGTCCTGGGATAATGTCAGGTATTCTCCAGGAAAGACATGCCTTAAGAATCTGGCTTCATATCCTTTCCCCACAAGATCATCAAATAAACCGCTCTCGGATACAGCAACATTCACTGGCTTTTTGCTGTACCTCCCTATGACTGAACCTAAACACAAAGGCCTGCGCCCTCTAGGGTCTCTCAGGACATGCACTTCTTCTCCTTCTGAGAACATAAAAGAGTATGAGCCGTCAACAAGATTCATGAATCTTCTTGCTGCTTTCTCATTTGTATCCTGGCTCAGCATCTCCTGCATAAGGAGCTCTGTGAGGAAGCGCGTATCTACAGAACACAGTTCATCGCACATCGGTTCCTTTATTGCATTCTGGATCTGATAAAGGTTCGGCTGTATTATTGTACCATTATGCACACCAGCGCCGGTCATTCCATTATATCTGACCTCAATTGGGTGGATGTTTGCGCTGTCCCTCAGCTCATTCCTGCTGTGGGATGATGTCCTGTATCCAGTATGGCCGATTGCCAGCCTTGGCTTGAGGGAATGTGAAGCATTCAAAAGAATATCATAGAAATCCCTGCCAATAGCTTTATGGTATCTTTCTGTCTTGAGTATTTTCCTTTTAGAATTTATCAGTGTGGCTCCGCAATCATCCTGACCTCTTGACCTCAGAAAGCTAAGGCCATGCACAAGAACCTCTAGAGTGTCCCTGTTATCAGCTGCCTGAACACCTATAATCCCACACATTATAATTGCAGTATCCGGTGTATGTATATATTCATTTATATCCTATTAGTTATATTACCTGAACCCTTGTTTCAACAACAACAATCTTTAAATAAAACTCATGGTCGACAACATCAAGTGATTAAAACAAGGTAAAAAAATTATTTTATAGGCGTAAGCTTTTTTCTTCAGAAACCGCAAAACCCGTGAATTTAATATGTATAGCCTGAATAACAACAATCATTAAATACAGGTCTGAACTATCCCTCTTTTTTAATATGTATGCAATTCTAGCTCTAAAAGATGGCACAATATTCAAGGGTAAAGGCTTTGGTTCTCCTTCTGAGGCTGCTGCTGAGGTTGTATTCAACACATCATTGGTTGGATATGAAGAGTCATTGACAGATCCTTCTTACAGGGGCCAGATTCTCTGCCTGACTTATCCATTGATAGGGAATTATGGTGTGAGAAGAGGATTGTTTGAATCAGACAGGATACAGGTTGAAGGCTTTGTAGTAAGAGAGATGAACACATTCAATTATCATAGGAATTCTATAAAAGACATAAACACTTTTCTTGAAGAGCATTCAATACCTGGAATATGTGAGATTGACACAAGGCTTCTCACAAAGAAGATAAGAGAGCAGGGAGTGATGAATGGAGCCCTGCTTGTCTCAAAGAATGAGATAACAGATGATGATATAGCAAGAATCAAGAATAAAGCAACAAGTCTTGACAGCATATCCGGAATAGACCTTCTGAAGAATCTGGGAGTGAATGAACCTAAACTCCTGAAAGCACAGGATGCAAAAGCCACAATAGCTCTTGTTGATCTTGGGGTCAAGATGAGCATAGTGAGAAACCTCCTGAACAAAGGGCTGAATGTACTTATGATTCCAGGCACAACAAAACCAGACCAGTTTGAGGATTACAGAAAAGAGTATAGAATTAAAGGTCTGTTCATCAGCAATGGACCAGGAGATCCTGAGAATGCAACAGATGCAATAAAGCTTGTGAGAGAGATGCAAAGCGAGCTTCCGATAGCAGGCATATGCTTCGGCAACCAGATAATCGGCCTTGCAATGGGTGGAAAGACATACAAGCTAAAGTTCGGCCACAGAGGAGCAAACCAACCAGTGCAGGATATCAGAACAAAGAAAGTCTATATCACCTCACAGAACCATGGTTTTGCAGTTGACAATAACTCTCTTGAAGGAACAGGCATGGAAGTATCCATGATAAACCTTAATGATAACAGTGTTGAAGGAATGAAACACAAAAACCTTCCTATCCAGAGTGTGCAGTTCCATCCAGAGGCAAACCCTGGGCCATGGGACTGTATTGGATGGTTTGATGAGATCAAAAGAATGTTCATAAGATAATTGAGGCCATAAGAAGAATACTGGGTGAGATTATTCCAAAAAGAAATGATATAAAGAAGATAATGGTGATAGGCTCTGGACCTATTGTGATAGGCCAGGCAGCTGAGTTTGACTATTCAGGAAGCCAGGCATGCAAAGCGCTCAGAGAGGAAGGCTATATTGTGATTCTGGTCAATTCTAATCCTGCGACAATAATGACTGACACAGACATGGCTGATGTTGTCTATGTAGAGCCATTGAATGTCCAGACATTATCCAAGATAATAAGGAAGGAGAAACCTGATGGACTGCTTCCGACAATGGGAGGACAGACTGGCCTTAATCTTGCAAAAGCACTGAATGATTCAGGAGTCCTAAAAGAAGTTGGTGTCAAGATCCTTGGAACACCTATGAATTCAATAGAAAAAGGAGAGGATAGGGAGTTATTCAAGAATCTTATGGAAGAGATAGGAGAGCCAGTGCCTAAAGGCGCTGCAATCAAGTCTCTTGAGGAAGCAAGAAAGTTCGTCAATGATGTTGGATTCCCTGTGATTGTTAGGCCTGCATACACTCTTGGCGGAACAGGAGGAGGTATTGCTTTTGATGAGAAGGATCTTGTTGAGAAAGTGACTTTCGGCCTCAGGCTCAGCCCAATAAACCAGATACTGATTGAGGAGGCTATTCTTGGAATAAATGAATGGGGAGAGTTTGAGCTTGAAGTGATGAGGGATGGCAATGACAACTGTATTGTGATCTGCCCAATGGAGAATGTTGACCCAATGGGAATCCATACCGGAGAGAGTATTGTTGTCGCACCAACCCAGGCATTGAATGATCATGATTTCCAGACACTCAGGTCAAGCGCAATAAAGATAATCAGGGCATTGGGTGTTGAAGGAGGCTGCAACATACAGTTCGGCTTTAATTACAGCACAGGAGAGTACAGGATAATAGAGGTCAATCCAAGAGTGAGCAGGAGCTCTGCTCTCGCAAGCAAGGCAACAGGATATCCTATTGCAAGGATTGCTGCAAAAATTGCGATTGGAATGACTCTTGATGAGATCCCTAATGATGTCACAAAAGAGACAACAGCATGCTTTGAGCCAACAATAGATTATGTTGTTGTCAAGATACCAAGATGGCCTTTTGACAAGTTCAGGACAGCAGAGAAATGGATAGGCACACAGATGAAATCAACTGGAGAGACAATGGCAATCGGCAGGACATTTGAGGAAGCTCTCCAGAAAGCAGTAAGGAGCCTTGAGATAGGAAGAAAGGGTTTGGGATTCGATGGAAAGAGGGCAAAGGTAGATGATCTTGAGAAGGAATTCAGGAATCCTACCAATGAGAGGATCTTTGCGATACTTGAGGGATTCGGCAGAGGCTACAGCATTGACATGATCCGAAGGATATCAGGAATAAGCCCATGGTTCCTGCAGAAGATGAAGAATATCTATGATTTCGGAAATAATATGATGTTCACAAAAGAGGATATCATCAAAGCAAAGAGAATGGGATTCTGTGATGCTCAGATTGCCCACATCCTGAATAAGAAAGAGGATGAGATAAGGAAATTCAGGATAGATAACAAAATAATTCCCACATACAAGATGGTTGATACATGTGCAGCAGAGTTCAGGGCGCAAACACCATACCTCTATTCCACTTATGAAAAAGAGGATGAGTCAAATCCAAGCGACAGAGAGAAGATAATGATAATTGGAGGAGGCCCGATAAGGATAGGCCAGGGAATAGAATTTGATTACTGCTGCGTCCATTCAGTATTCGCCCTAAGAGAGATGGGAGTTGAAGCAATAATAGTGAACAATAATCCAGAGACAGTATCAACTGATTTTGACACATCAGACAAGCTTTACTTTGAGCCATTGGCATTTGAGGATGTGCTGAATATTATAGAGAGAGAAAAGCCCAAAGGAGTGATACTTCAGTTCGGAGGACAGACTCCGCTGAATCTTGCCATGAAGCTCTATGAGAAAGGAATCAATATTCTAGGCACTCACCCCCTCAATGTGGATATTGCAGAGGACAGGGAAAAATTCTCTGTGATACTAAATGAGCTAAAGATACCTCAGGCAGAGTTCGGTCTTGCGACATCAGTAGAAGAGGCAAAGAAAATAGTGAAAAAGATTGGATATCCTGTTCTTGTCAGGCCATCCTATGTTCTTGGCGGAAGAGCAATGCAGATTGTGTATGAAGAAAAAGACCTAATAAGTTATATGCAGGAGGCTGTTGAGATAAGTCCAGAGCATCCTGTTCTTATTGATAGGTTCCTTGATCATGCGACAGAGATAGATGTTGATGCGATATGTGATGGTGATGATGTGTTTGTTGCTGCAATAATGGAGCATATAGAAGAGGCAGGTATACACTCAGGAGACTCAACATGTGTCATACCTCCACAGAATCTCTCAAATGATATCAAGAACAAGATAATAGAACACACAACAAAGCTTGCCAAAGCACTGCATGTAATCGGATTGCTTAATATCCAGTATGCTGTGCAGAAAGGAGAAGTCTATATCATAGAGGCAAACCCAAGAGCAAGCAGGACAGTGCCTTATGTGAGCAAGACAATAAATGTGCCTCTTGCAAAAGTAGCCACAAGGATAATGATGGGCAAGAAGCTTAAAGAGCTTGGCCTGACAGAGTACCGGGAGCCAGGCTATGTCTCTGTGAAAAAACCCATATTCCCTTTCCTAAAGCTCACTGGAGTTGATCCGATACTGAGCCCTGAGATGAAATCAACAGGAGAGGTCATGGGTATTGATGTTGATTTTCCAAGGGCATTCTACAAGGCTGAGTCATCAATATATAATGACCTTCCGCTGAAAGGCAATGTGCTGATAGCAGTGAGCAAGAGGAAGAACAAAGAAGACTTTGTGCAGCTGTCAAAAGAGCTCTCAGAAGCAGGATTCAGGATATTTGCGACAGAAGGAACACAGAAGTTTTTCCAAGAAAAAGGGATAACTGCGACTGCTGTCCCAAAAGTCAGGGAGGATCCTAAGATAATTGATATGATAAGGAACAAAGAGCTCAATCTCATAATCAATGTGCCAGGATCACCAACACCAGGAGCTGATGGATTCAGCATAAGGAGGGCTGCTGTAGAGAACAATGTGCCTTACATAGTGACTCTTGAAGCAGCGATAGCCTCTGTCAAGGCAATCAATGCCTTAAAGACAGGAGAGATAATGACAAAATCCCTGCAGGAGTATTATGCTGATGATAAAAAATGAATTCTCAGGGATATTGCTATTCTATCACTAAATTTATATAATTCTGCCCCATTGTTTTTGCTATATGAAACTGGCCAAGCACTGGGATGTGAAGGATGAGAAAAAACAGATGGTCCAGTGCGGACTCTGCCCTCACAGATGTGTGATTGCAGAAGGAAAGATAGGAATATGCAGAGTAAGGCAGAACATCAAAGGAAAACTCTATTCTCTTGTGTATGCAAGGCCCGTTACAACAAGCATTGATCCAATAGAGAAGAAGCCTTTGTTCCATTTCCTGCCAGGAACTGAATCTTACTCTATAGGCACAGTAGGATGCAACCTGCGCTGCGGCCATTGCCAGAACTGGGAGATAAGCCAGACAGGCCCAGGAGATATTCCAACACTGGAGGTCAAGCCAGAACAGATTGTGAAGATGACAAAAGAATCTGGCTGCCCAAGCATATCTTATACTTACACAGAACCTACAATCTTCTATGAGTATGTGCTTGAGACAGCAGTGCTTGCACATGAGGAAGACATAAAGAATGTGATGGTCACGAATGGATACATAAACGAGAAGCCGCTGCGTGAGCTGTACAAGTTCATTGATGCTGCGAATGTGGATCTTAAAGGATTCAATGAGGAATTCTATGTCAAAGGATGCGGTGCAAAACTGCAGCCAGTGCTTGATGCACTTAGGATAATGAAGAAAACAGACACATGGATTGAGCTCACAAACCTCTTAATACCCACAAAGAATGATGATATGAAAGAGATAAAGCAGATGTGCGAGTGGATTGTGTCAGAGCTTGGGCCAGAGACTCCGCTGCATTTCTCAAGGTTCTTTCCAATGTACAAGCTAAAGAACCTGATGCCGACTCCGGCTGAAACGCTCTCACAGGCAAAAGAGATTGCTTTGAAATCAGGCCTGAAGTTTGTGTATGTAGGCAATATATCGACAGAGAAGGACCAGAACACATACTGCCCTAAGTGTGGAAAGCTGGTTGTGGCCAGGAGCGGATTCGGCATTGTGAGCAACAATATCCGCAATAATGCATGCAATTACTGCAAACATCATATTCCTGGAATCTGGGAATAAAGGATTTCCGGACAAAAACAGTTTATACGGAGATTCTCTGTCCAGAGCTGAATATCTTACAGTTTTTTCAGAACAAGACATATAAAAACTTCTTGCCCTGTTTCTCTCATGAAAAAAGTGGTGATATTGCTGATGATTGTGATGAACCTTGCAGGAGCTATGCATTCTGTATCTGGCATCAGGATAAATGAGATAATGTACAATCCAGCAGGAGATGACAACAACAAGGAGTTCATAGAGCTCTTTATGGACTCTCCTGAAGACCTGACCGGATGGATAATATCGGACCTTGCCTCAGATGACACTCTTTCTTTGCTCCAGTATTCTGACTCACACTATGCTTTGATAGTTGAGGAAGGATTTGATATTACTGGCATTAATGCAACAGTATATTCTGCTGGCGCAACCATAGGAAACAACTTGGATAACAGTGCTGATGAAATCTTCTTCTATATGCCAAACACCACTCTGGTTGCGTCAGCCCATTATGATGGAAGTATTGCAAACAACAATGGCAGGTCCATTGAGTTTGTGGATGGAGAGTGGCTCGAGAGCATTGAAATAGGAGGCACTCCTGGAAGAGAAAACACAGCATCAACAGTTGATATCAATAACTCAGAGGATAATTCATCTGAAGAATGTGATATTAAGTTCAGAGTATTTGCAGATAAGGATTTGTATAACAACAGCGACAAGGTGAAGATTGATTTTGACATCTCTCCTGCACAGGATGATTATATAATAGAATACTGGGTAGAGGATCTTTCAGGTAGGATTGCCAAGTCAAAATATAACACAACAAACACAAACCAGAAATCCTGGACACCAAGCATTGAAGAAGAGGACAAGTCATTTCTTGTGAAAGCAAATCTTCATGTCTCATGCAGCAATCAATCAATGATATTCAGCTCGCAGGACCTAATCACAGTGATTGGCTCTCCTAAACCATCTGATTCTTCTATAATCATCAAAGAAATCTATCTTGGAGAAGATGATTCTATAGAGTTCGGAAAAGCTCTGAGAATCATGCTTGATATCTACAAAGGTGATGAGAGCACAAGCACAGTGCAGGCATGGGTAGAAGACCTTGACAGTGGAGATAAGATAAGCGATGTCTCAAAGATAACATTGTATGACAGATTCAGGGAATACCAGCTGACAGTGCCTGTGCAGATAAAGAACAATTGTGATGATAAATATTCAGATGGAAGCTATACTCTTGTTGTAGAAGGTTTTGATATAACCGAGACACAGGAAGTAAGAATTGAAGGAATCACATCATCTCTCTGCCCAGAAACATCCATAATCAGCAAAACAGCAGATAAGAAGATATCTTATGATATCCTAGGTTATGAAGAAGAGATAACACTTGGTGAGGAATTCATAACAGAAGTGAGCATAAACAATGAAGATGAATCACATGATTTCACATTATGGAGCTATGTGTACAGGGGAAGCAGATCATATTCAGGGGAAAGAGAGGAGAATAAGGTTTCTGTGCATGTTGGGCCAGGCCAGACAGAAACAATAGAACTGAGCAATGTAGTTGAGGAAGCAGAGCCAGGCCAGTACAAGCTGAAGATCAGGGTACAGAAGAATGAGCAGAAGACAACAACTGATTTCACAAAGGATATTACAATATCGGATAGGCCAGATGCTCTGAAAGAGAATAAGACCATAAGCTCTGATATCCTGGCTCTTGTGGAGTCAAAAAACATCTCAGGGAATCCCAATGATCAGAATGGAATTGAGATCATTACAGGCAGGACAGTATATCAGTCAAAATCAAAGAAAGCAGAAAGCCTGACCATATATTTTATCATAGCAGCACTTGGTGTGCTGATAATGATAGCCTTGTCAAGGTTACTCAGGAGACCTAAGAAGACAACCCAAAAGCTTTAAAAATAGATATATAATCCTGATGTGCATGGCAAAGAAGCTTGATAAGAAAACAAAGGAGCTTGTCTATGAGAAGCTTGACCAGGGTTATATTAGGTGCGCAGCCATTATCGAGATAATGGGAACTCCGAAGGATTATGTCTCAAAGACATTAAAAGCTTACATTGACAAACTCAAGCAGAATAAGAATATAATAGTCATAAAAGAGAACTATGCAAAACCAAAGAAGCATGAACAGATGTTCACTACATTTGTGGAGATTGAGATGCTTGTCAAAGATGCTTCAGAGCTTGCATTCTTCTGCTTTGATTACATGCCTTCATCAATTGAGATAATTGAGCCTGAGAAATTCTTCTATAATGCTCCTGATTTCGCAGCTTTCTTCAATGATATGGTAGCAAGGCTTCATAGGCTTGATACTGTGATGAAATCATTGAAGGCAAAGTCCTCCAGCCTTGAAAGAAATGCAGGCCTACTGCTGAGAAACAATATAATGATAACCCTCAAGTATAACAAGGATATGGGCCTTGAGGATCTTGCTAAAGCAACAGGAATACCGGCACAGCAGCTAAGCCCATTTTTAGAAAAATTAATAAGAGAGAAGTGGATTAAGAGAGAGAATAACAAGTACAATCTCAGGAAGAAATAATCTTTTGTGTATAAAGCTCAAAATGGAACAGGAAAAAGAGGGGAACCTGAGGAAAGAGGTTGAGGCAATACTCTTTGCTGCAGGAAGGAAAGTCGAGCTAGATGAGATTCTGAAACACACTGGAGAGAATGATCCAAAGAAAGTCGAAGACACCCTCAAAGAACTTAAAGGCGATTATGAAGCATCTGATTCTCCAATGTTTGTGATCCAGGAAGGTACTGGATGGAAAATGACGGTCAAGGAGAAGTATCTTGGTGTTGTAAAGGATGTGGCCCCCCATACAGAACTCAACAAGGCTCTGCTTGAGACTCTTGCGATAATAGCATGGAAGCAGCCTATCTTCCAGGCAGATGTCATAAAGGTCAGGGGAGGTTCTGCTTATGAGCATATTAGGGATCTGGTTGATATGGGATTCATCACAAAAATAAAGCATGGAAGAAGCTTCATACTCAAGCCATCCACAAGATTCTTTGATTATTTTGACCTGCCGACCAAGGAAGCAGTAAAAGAGGTTTTTAAGGATATAGAGCTTGCTGATACAGAGAAAAGAAGAGAGCTTGGAGAGAATGTAGAAGAGCAACAGAAGATAGGGGATCAGGAAGAAAGGCTTGGAAATCTTGAATTGTACGAAGAACATGGAAATCAAGAGGATGCTCAGGAAATAAATAAAGCAGAAGAGGAGCTAGAGACAGAGAAATTAGGTGGTCTTGAGGTATTTGAGGAAAAGGAGGAGGAAGAGACAACTGAAGAACCTAAGGAAACAGAGCAGGAAGAGTCTGAACTCAAAACAGAAGAAGAGAAGACAAAACATATTGTTGAAGAGCTCATGCATGAAAGAAAAAAGCCAAGTTATATAGAAGAAGAAACAGAAGATAACACATCAGAAGAATCATCTGATAATCCAAAAGAGGAAGAGAAAACTAAAGAAAGGAGAAAACTGTCCAAAGAGCTTGAAGAATTCGCTGGATTAGATAAAGAAGATAAGGAAGAGAAAACAGAAGAGAATAGTGAAGATAATTCTGGAAAACAAGAGGAATGAAATGCTGCTTCTTCAATGTCCAAGATGCAAAAAACAGATGAAATATGCCAGCAGGACACTGATTCTTGGCGGAAAAAGGAAAGAATGTGTATATTGTGGTTTCAGCTTCAAAGTAAAGGATAATATTCTTAAGAAAATAGAAGCCTGAGACCCTCTAAAGCAGGTTTAACTAAAGCTCTGGGAAGGCTGAATTCAGCGTTTATACGCCATATAAAGGCATTATAGAAACAAAAGATTTATAAATAGAAGTCATTACTTTTTTATATATGACAGAGCCTGAAAAAAGCGTGAATAAAGAAGCCCAGGAACCAAAAAATCAGGGAAAGGTTGTTTCTCAGGTAATTGAAGATGAGATGGAGAAATCCTACCTGGAATACGCAATGTCTGTCATTGTCGGAAGGGCACTGCCTGATGTGAGGGACGGCCTAAAACCAGTCCATAGAAGAATTCTTTTTGCAATGAATGATCTTGGGATGGTGCATAACAAACCATTCAAGAAATGCGCAAGGATAGTTGGAGAGGTACTGGGTAAGTACCATCCTCATGGAGATACTGCTGTCTATGACTCTCTTGTCAGGATGGCACAGGATTTCTCATTAAGATACATGCTGATTGAAGGCCAGGGAAACTTCGGAAGCATTGATGGAGATTCAGCTGCTGCAATGAGGTACACAGAGTGCAGGCTAGCCAGGATATCTGAAGAGATGCTGACAGACATTGACAAAGAGACTGTAGAGTTCATACCTAATTTTGATGCAAGCCTCAAAGAACCTGTTGTGCTTCCTGGAAAGCTTCCTAATCTGATAGTCAATGGAAGTTCAGGCATAGCTGTAGGAATGGCCACAAATATTCCTCCACATAATCTCAGAGAGATCACAGAAGGCATAATCCAGATGATAGACAATCCAGATATCTCTATTGAAGAGTTAATGGAGATCATCAAAGGACCTGACTTTCCTACAGGAGGAATAATATCAGGAACCAATGGAATAAAAGAGTCTTATCTTACAGGAAGAGGCAAGATAACTGTCAAGGCAAGGTCAGAAATAGAGACAGTCAAGGATAGGGAAAGGATAATTGTCTCAGAGATTCCGTATCAAGTCAATAAGGCAATGCTGATTGAGGAGATAGCTGGCTGCGTCAAAGACAAGAGGATAACAGGAATAAGTGACTTAAGAGATGAGTCTGCAAGAGATAATATAAGGATAGTTGTTGAGATAAAAAGGGACACTCCTGCAAATGTTGTGCTCAACCAGCTGTACAAATTCACAAGGATGACAACTACATTCGGCTCAATAATGCTTGCTCTTGTCAACAATGAGCCAAAGACATTGAATCTGAAATCTATTCTTGAGGAGTACCTAAAACACAGGAGGATTGTTGTCAGGAAGAGAACAGAATTTGACCTGAGAAAAGCTGAAGAAAAATCACACATCCTTGAAGGATTGATAATTGCGCTGAAAAATATTGACAGTGTTGTGCAGAAGATCAAGGCATCAAAGACAGTAGAGGATGCAAAAGCTATGCTGATGCATGATTATAATCTTAGTGATCCTCAGGCAAAGGCAATACTTGAGATGAGGCTGCAAAAACTATCATCCTTGGAGCAGGACAAGATAAAAAAAGAGCATCAAGACCTTGTTTTGCTGGTCAAGAACCTAAAAGAGATCCTTGCCTCAGAGCAGAAGATACTTGAGATAATAAAACAAGAGCTAAAAGAGATCAAAGAAAAATATGGTGATGAGAGAAGAACCCAGATTGAGCTGATTGCAGAAGACGACCTTCTGATTGAGGACCTGATAAAAGAAGAGAATGTTGTTGTGACAATAAGCCATGCTGGATACATCAAGAGGATACCCTCAGACACTTACAGA
>JAHJCS010000227.1 GCA_018812465.1 Nanobdellota archaeon
GTAGGACACGGCAAAGCCGTGGCCGTCTGCCGCCATTATTGTTGTTGCCGTTAGAAATATTTAATTATCTGATTATCTTCAAAACCTTTTTATACAAAAACAATAAACTTACTTCAGGTGATAAAATGACAGACTGCATCTTCTGCAAGATTGCTAAGGGAGAGATCCCAACAAGAAAGATCTATGAGAATGAGAGAGTGATAGCTTTCCTTGATATCTCTCCAGTGAACAAAGGCCATGCTCTTGTCATCCCAAGAAAGCATTCAGAGGATCTCACTTCAATGGATGATGAGAATATTGCAGCTGTCTTTACTGCTGCAAAGAAAATCGCTCCGGCTTTGATGAAAGCTACCGGCGCAACTGGATTCAATATCGGAATGAACAACAGGAAATCTGCTGGACAGCTGGTCTTCCATTCCCATGTCCATATAATCCCAAGATTTGATGATGATGGGCTAAAGCTCTGGAGCGGAAAAGAATTAAAAAACGAGACTGCTAAAGAACTTGTTGAAGCAATCCTAAAAGAGATCTAAAGCATATAGAACAGATAACCCATATACATCATATAAGACAGCAGGAGTATTGCCCCTTCATGCCTCTCTATCTTTCTCTTTGTTATGCCGAACACAAGGAACATGAAGGTTATTCCCAGCATCACTATCATGTCAAAATACACAAGAGGAGGTGTTGCTGAATAAGGCTTTATCAGTCCGGTCACTCCAAGCACAAACAGGATGTTGAACACATTGCTTCCAAGGATATTTCCAACAGCAATGTCTGCCTGTTTCTTCAGCGCAGCTATCACTGAAGTGAACAGTTCAGGCAGTGATGTTCCTACAGCAACCATTGTCAGGCCGACAAACTTGTCAGAGACATTGAAGAATGATGCGATATCAATTCCTGCTGAGACAAGAAGCTTTCCTCCTATTCCAAGGCATGCCATGCCCAGGATCATCATCATAACATTCTTCCAGATAGTCTTTGTTCCTTTGCCGAACTTCTGCTTGAATTCTTCCTGCACTTTCTTGCTTGAACGCTCAGTTTTCATGCTCCTGTATAAATAACCTATAAAGAAGAACAATGCAATAAGGAACACAATGCCATCAAACCTTCCTATTATAAAAGTGTCCCTTCCAAAGATGTTATTGTCATTCGCAAGCACAAGAAGCATGAAACCTGATATGAGGAGGAAAGGGAACTCGTTTATGAGAGTCTTCTCTTTTATGTCAAGAGGGGTTATCAGGGCAGCAATGCCTATGATTAGGGCGATGTTGGCTATATTGCTTCCGACAATATTTCCTACAGAGATATCAGCTGTTCCTGCGAAGACAGCAAATATGCTGACAAAGAACTCTGGCAAGGAAGTGCCGATAGCAACAACAGTCAGGCCGATTATTATGGGAGAGATCCTCATATGCCTTCCAACTGCAGAAGCATTGTCAATGAGCCAGTCAGCTCCTTTGACAAGAAGGAAAAGGCTTGCTATGAACACAAGTCCGGCTATTAATGGCTCCATAAGGCTTTATTTATATATAGATTATATAAAGTTTTTGAAGGAAAAAGAGGATTCATGGATATTGTCCATCAGCCATTCTGACAGCACTTGAAATGCCTGATTAAAGTGCTGAACTCTCCTCGCCTCGCCTGACCAGGCAGAACACCAGATACTGGCGAGGTGAGGCTTCTTTCCAGGGCAGCAACAACGGATGAGTACTGAGTGCAGAGGGAAAAACCCTACAAAGTGGGGTTTTTTCCTTTGCGAATAGGGCAGATTGAGCGCAGCGAAATCTGACCGTGTACGAATCCAGTGTTGTTGCTGCCTACATCTTAAAGAGCTTTTATAAGCTTTGACTTCAAAAAACTTATAAATGACCACTTATTTGAGTATATAAAATGCTATATAAGAAGCAAGGATTCCCAGAAGACAGCGAAATAGTGCTTTGCACTGTCCTTAGTGTCCACCATAATGCAGTGTTCATTCTGATTGATGAATATGACAAGAAGGGCGTCATCCATATATCAGAGATCTCTCCTGGAAGGATAAGGAACATCAGGGATTATGTTGTTGAAGGAAAGAAGATTATCTGCAAAGTCTTAAGGATCAATGAAGAGAGAGGGCATATTGATCTTTCTCTCAGAAGAGTCAATGAGATGCAGAAGAGGGACAAAAATGACCAGCTCAAGCATGAGCAGAAGGCTGAGAAGATCCTTGAGCTCGCCTGCAAGGAAGCTGGCAAGGATTTCAAACAGACTTATGAGAAGATCAGACCTCTTGTGTTCGCAAAGTATTCTACTATGTACCTCTGTTTTGAGGATGTGATGATCGGCAACTTCAATCTTTCAGAGCTCAAGCTTGATGAGAAGCTGACAAAGACTCTTAAGGATATTATCTTATTAAGGATAAAACCTCCTGAGGTCATAATAAAAGGTGTGCTGAAGCTTCAGACCTATGCTCCGAATGGAGTGGAGATAATCAAAGAGACTCTGAAGAAAACAGAAGCAGAGAACATAACCATATTTTATGCAGGAGCAGGAAGATTCAATATAAGCGTGAAAGCAGAGGAGTATAAGAAAGCTGAGAGTGATCTTAAGAGAGTTATTGATGATGTCACAGAGTATATGGAAGAGCAGGATGGTAAAGTTGAGTTTGAAAGGCAAGAGGCTTAGTGATGAAACATATAATGAGATGCATCAAATGCAGCCAGTACACAATGCAGGAAGTGCACTGTGGTGAAAAGACAGTCAATCCAAAACCTCCTAAATATTCTCCTGAGGACAAGTATGGAGAGTATAGAAGGAAGGCAAAAGGGATATCCTGATTAATTCTATAGAATATTATAGACAAAAACTTTTTAAAATCCATTTATATAGATGTATTAAAGAGGGCTTTTGATGAATATCCTGTTTGTTTATCCTGAATATCCAGATACTTTCTGGAGTTTCAAGCATGTGCTTAAATTTATCTCTAAGAAAGCAGTCTTCCCGCCATTAGGGCTTCTTACCATTGCATCAATGCTTCCAGGCCAGTGGAAGAAGAGGCTTGTTGACCTCAATGTGAGAGAGCTTACAGACAAGCACATTGAATGGGCTGACATGATATTCTTAAGCGCTATGCTCGTGCAGAAAAAGAGTGCGCAGAAGATCATAAGAAGATGCAAGAAAAAAGGCAAGACAGTTGTTGCAGGAGGCCCTGCTTTCACAACACAGCACGAACAGTTTAGAGGAGTAGACCATCTTGTGCTCAATGAAGCAGAGATAACATTGCCCAGGTTCCTTAAGGATCTTGAGAATGGCAGACCAGAGCAGGTCTATACATCTTCAGAAAGACCTGATATAACAAAGACACCTATCCCTATGTGGTCCCTTATTAGGATGGAGGATTATGCAACAATGCCTATACAGTACTCAAGAGGATGCCCTTTCAACTGCGAGTTCTGCGATATCATAATAATGAATGGAAGGGTTCCAAGAACAAAGACTCCTGAGCAGATGATAAAAGAGATGCAGTCATTGTACAAAGCAGGATGGAGAGACTCAGTCTTCATAGTTGATGATAATTTCATAGGAAACAAGACCAATGCAAAGCAAATGCTTGCTCAGCTGATCCCTTGGCAGAAAAAACATAAGTATCCATTCAAGCTGTATACTGAGGCAAGCATAAACCTTGCAGAGGACACTGAACTTATGAGGATGATGAGTGCTGCTAATTTCTATAAGGTATTCCTTGGAATTGAGACACCGAACATGGACAGCCTCAAGGAATGCGGTAAAGTGCTCAACACCAGGATAAATATTGCGCAGGCAGTCAAGAGGATCCAGAGCAATGGCCTCCAGGTGATGGGTGGTTTTATTGTTGGTTTTGACAGTGATACTGAAAATGTTTTTGACAGCCAGATAAGATTCATCCAGGATGTGGGCATTGTCACTGCGATGGTGGGTGTGCTGATAGCCCTTCCTCAGACAAGACTATGGCACAGGCTTCAAGCAGAAGGCAGGCTTACTGGAGATACATCAGGAGAGAACACAGGCTGCTGCATCAATTTCATTCCAAAGATGGGCAAGGAAAAGCTTTTGAAAGGATACACCAATATCCTATCAACCATATATTCACCAAAACAGTATTACAGAAGGATTGATATCTTCCTCAAGAATTACAAGCCTACAGCAAGAGGCATGGTGTCTGTCAAGGAGCTTAAAGCATTTCTTAAGAGCATATGGAATATAGGTGTGCTATCAGGACCAAGATACCTCTACTGGAAGCTTTTGCTAAAGACCCTGCTGACAAAGGCAAAGGCATTGCATCTGGCAGTTGAGCTTGCGATACTTGGAAAACATTTTGATAAGATCACAAAGAGGATACTCAAAGAGAGCAAGAAAGCAAAGCTTCAGGATGGATTAAAATCAGAGCCATATTTAAATATAAGCTCATATTAATAGTCAATAGTATAATCAAAAAAATAGGATAAATCCTCAGAGGGTGATAAGATGAAATTCAGTATTATTGCAGGTATTCTCTTGATGACAGCATTGATTGCAGCAGGATGCTTTGATAAGAGCATAGGCGGAGAAACAGACGAGCATGGATGTATCATTGGAGCAGGCTATTCATGGTGCGAATCAGAATCTAAATGCCTCAGGATATGGGAAGGTTTATGCCCTGGAACAAAAGAATACATTGCCCAGTATCTATGCGACACTCCGAATGCAGAAGGAGTCTATATCTGCGGTGATTATGTGCAGGTTGTAAGCTCTCTTCCAGGCCAGGGTTCTGTTTTCTACAAGACTGATGGAACAGAATTATCATGTCCGGTTGTCGCTCCTGATTCAATGAGCAGTGAGTGCAGAACAATGGTGCTTGAGACAGACTGCAGTGAGAATGTCTGCAGGAAAGAAGCTCCAGAAGATACTGAAGACCAGAAGACCAAGGCTGTTGATATCTCAAGACAGGAGATAGAGAAGTCAGAACTTTACATGGATAATAATGGAACTGACCTGCTGATAAACAATGCAATGCAGGGAGAATGCGAAGGCTGCTGGCAGGTGTTTGCGCAGTTTGACTACAAAGACAAGAACAGCCTGACAAGAAGGGTTGATGCCAAAGTTACTCTGGATGCATGGCAGGTTGCAGGATACAAAGAGAATATAAGGGACATCTATATTCTCACTTCAGATGCATGCGAAAACAGGAATGGCAGGATGGTTAACACAGCAGATGGAACAGGATGCATGCCTGATGAGATAAGAATAGCAGAGATTGAAGGGTTCATGTCGCCTACAATATGCTGTGTGCCTAAGGCTGGAGCCCAGAATGAGACAGAATA
>JAHJCS010000228.1 GCA_018812465.1 Nanobdellota archaeon
CATTCAATGAAGCATCAGCTTATGCAGCAAAACTGGAAAGCCAGGGATACACACCTGTTCCAGCACAGGAGGACATAGGCACACTTGGAGATGTTGTCCTTGCAATGATGAGCAATAACTGAGTAAAGATTTGATGTAACAATACAGGAGGAGAACAAAATGAAAGCAAAATTTTGGGGAGTAAGGGGCAGCATTCCTTCACCATCAACAGAAGGGAACGGATTCTTTACGGACAAGTACGGCGGCAACACAAGCTGCCTTGAAGTGATAGCAAACTCAGGGGACGAGTATATTTTTGATGCAGGAAGCGGAATAAGGATGCTCGGCAATGATCTAATTAAAAGAGGATTTACAGGCAAAGGAAAAGCAAAGGTCTTCCTGAGCCATCTTCACCATGACCACATCCAGGGATGGCCTTTCTTCATGCAGGCGTATGTTCCAGGCAATGAGTTTGACATCTACAGTGGAGCAAGAGATGGAAAGACTATAGAGCAGGTATTCAAAGACATGATGGCTGATCCTACATTTCCTGTCAGCCTTGATCAGATGATGGCAAAGATGAATTTCAAAGATATACCTAAAGGAGATGTTGTCCAGAATGGAGTGACTGTATCATACACAGAGACAGCCCATCCAAACCAGTGCTTCTCTTACAAAGTACAAGAAAAAGGAGAAGACCAAATCATGAGGACCCTTGTCTATGCGACTGACACAGAGCATGATGGCAATGGAAAACTAGGTCCTAATGACAAGAAGATGGTTGAATGGGCAAAAGGAGCCGATGTGCTAATCTATGATGCCCAGTACACACCTGAAGAGTATAACCCTGCTGACTTTGGCCTTCCAGGAATGTCAAAGAAAGGATGGGGCCATAGCACCTATGAGAAAGCAATACAGATTGCGCTTCAAGCAGGAGTAAAAGAGGTTGTGCTGTTTCACCATGATCCAAGCCACGACGACAAGAAGATGGACAAGATAAACCAGCTGGCACAGCAGTATCTTTCTGACAAAGGAGCAGAGGATAAGCTGAAAGTCACAGTTGCTTATGAAGGGCTGGAGATCCAGCTCTGATTTTTTATCTTAATCAGTAAATTGCTATGAACAGATTAGTTAGAGGTGGGTATCATGAAAGGATGCAATGAATGCCAGGAAGAGATTGAGGATACAGTCTACCTCCTGCACGCAATGTACACTGCAGGAAGAAAGGTCTTTGAGGCAGATAGAGTTTACCTTATCTGCAGTCAGGATGCAGGAGTGATTCCTGATAATCTTCTGAGCAGGACCCAGCCAAGAGGCCAGTCTTTTGCGCTGAAGAAAGCCATTGTCCCAGATCAGGGCTTTCCTGAATCAGAAGGAGAGCAGCGCTTTGTGAGCGCAGATACAGTGATGGCTTATCTTCCTTATACTTATAAACAGGTTGAGGCATACACAAGAGACCCAGCAAACTATCATCCTGCAGGAAAGATGGGAGTAATAAAGTTTCTATCCAGCTTTGTCAGAGGTGGCAATAATGGCAGGCAATGACAGCTCAGGAAAACAGAAGCCTCTGTTCACCCTGCAATGGCATGTGACTGCAAGATGTGACCAGAGATGCAAACATTGCTATATGCACAAATCAGAGACCTATCCATCTGAGATAAAGAATGAACTCTCTTATGAGGACTGCAAGAAAATAGTTGATGATTTTGTCAAGACGACCTCAATCTGGGGGTTTAGGCCAAGGATAAGCTTCATTGGAGGAGATCCTTTGCTTAGGAAGGATTTGTATCAGCTTATAGACTATGCATACAAGAAAGGAGCTCAGGTTGTGGTCCTTGGAAACCCTTATCATGTGACAGAAGAGAGTGCCAGGAAGATGAAAGAGCTTGGTGTGTGCAGATACCAAGTAAGTATTGATGGCATGGAAGAGACCCATGATTATTTCAGGAAACCAGTAAGCTTTAAAGATTCAGTCAGGGCAATAAAAATCCTGAATAAAACAGGCATCAGGACTGCTGTGATGTTCACTCTCAGCAAAAAGAATTCAGATGACCTGCTCAAGGTAGCTGAATTATGCTGCAAGCTTGGTGTATATGAATTTGATTTTGCAAGGCTCATACCAATAGGTAATGGAGCTGATATGATGGATGAATTATTCAGTCCAGCAGAAATGAGGGAATTTCTGCTCAAAGTCCACAACGGATATGAGAGCCTAAAAAAGAGGTACACTACTAAGTTCGGCACAAAAGAGAACCTATGGAAACCATTGTACTATGAGCTTGGGCTTATCAAAGACAAGGATATTGATTCACTTGATGACAACAGCGACATGGTTGTCGGCGGTTGCTCAATAGGGATAAATTATATCCCTGTGCTGGCAGACGGAACAGTCTACCTCTGCAGGAGGCTTCCGATATCAATAGGTAAAGTGCCTGAGAATTCGTTCAGGACAATATTCATCAATTCAAAGAAAGCAGATGAGATGAGGCATCTGCATAATTATGGTTGCAGCAAGTGCAGGCTCTGCGCAGTGTGCAGAGGATGTCCTGCAATATCAAAGGCAATCACCAGCAATGAGTTTGCAAGAGATCCTCAGTGCTGGTTTTAGGAGGTGGAAATATGATAGAATACATTCAGGAGAAATATCTCCAGGGAGAGCAGAAACCATTGATGTACCAGCCCATAACTCCAAAAGAGGAGCAGGTATTCAGGTATGTGAAGAATGGTTCATTGGACAAGGTAATGTCATGTGCTGTCTGCGGAATGTGTGGATGATTATCAGATGGCTTGGATTATATAATCTGGTCTGGGTGATTGATATGGAGAAGATACTCACAAGCAAAGAAAGAGAAAGCGTGGAAAAGATAGTGAGGAGTCTTGACAAGAGGTCAATCCTCAGCCAGGGAGGTCCTGACAAAGCCCACTTCGGCCACCGCAGATACAGGACAGATGATGAGAAGATATGGGTTTATTATGTGCCTGACTTCTCTGATGTAGCAAAGGATTATATCATGACAGGAATGCAGAAGATACCATCAACACTTGGTATGGAAGACACTCTGCACATCCGGATGGGATTTATGCATGGAAAAAAGGTGATGTATTCAAAGTTCTTTGGAGACTTTGTTCCTGAAGCAGTGCAGAATAAGCTGATATCAGATCCAGGGCATATTGTTTATCTGCTTGAGAAGAACAAGACACAGAAAGCTCAGGCCAGGAATGCAGTTGATGAAGCAGAGCGCATGATCTGGAGAGGAGATTACAGCATCAATGCAGCAGAGCTCTTTGAGAAGACAACTGATTTCTTCTCAATGAACATGGATAAGTTCTATCCATATGATATTCTTCGTGATCTAATAATCAAAGGAATGTTTTCCTACACTGGTCTTAGCAGAGAGCAGAAAGAGACAGAAGCAGGATTGGTGATGAATGATTTGTTCTATCCATCATCCGGAATCAACAGCAGCATTGAGACCCATCTTGCTGTGCTTGATTTAGTTGAGCAGGAGTATTATAGCGAGAAGCCTGATCTAGAAGGATTTATCAGGAAAGTTGGCTGTTACAGCACTAATGATGTTGTGCCTGCTTCGCTTGAGAATCCAGACAATGTAATGGCAATGATGAAATCCTACAAAAGAGAGTATCCTACAATTGACAGCATTATTGCTTACAGGGAGAATTGGGATTTCCAGAAAAGGATGCTTAGGATGAAGCATAATGAATCAGTCAGGACTCTGGTTGGTTCCTTCTCTGGAGATGAGGCAGTATTTGCAGAGAACTTGTGCAGGTTTGCAGAAGCTGCTGCTGAGTGCAATGAGCAGAGAAGGACTATAATAACAAGGGCTTACAGGGCCTATAGGCACCTGCTGGGCCATTATGGGCTTGACCTCATGAGAACGCCTATAAACACTGTTATAGCCCATGCTGAGGCTTATTAACATCAAATATGAAGCGAAAAGCTTAAATATGAGTACTACCTGGTGATGACAATATGGCAATAAAAAATGGGAATGGGATAAGAGTAGAAAAGCTTGAGAAACAGCTTAGGATAGGGCCTGCAAAATGCCCTGAACAGGCAGTATCTTCCCTGGCTGTATGGCCTGGCAAGACAAACTTTCTTGCTTACCCCTCATTTTATGATGTTGTGACTCATGGAAAACAGTTCTTTGATCTTATAGAGATACAGGCGCAGTGCCCTGGCGATTTCTACAACAATCAGGAGGTTGTAAGGAATGCAATTGAGCTTTGCCATAAAGAAGGGATTGAGCCTACGCTTCACTTCCCATTCATGGATATTGAGAAGACTGGATTAGGATTCAAGGTCTTCCAGATGCCTCTTGTCATACCAACAGCAAGACATACTGTTCCTCCAGGATATAATGCAGGAAATTATAATGTTGAGTTTGCGATAAAAGAGATGGATCCTCAGCTTGTGAAAGACTTCATTGACTTTGGAAGCAGCGTAGGAGTCAACTACGCAACTCTCCATATAAGTGTTCCTGGATCAAGATTCACTCCAGCAGAGCTTGAAAGATATATATCAATCCTGGGGCCTCTTGCAGATTATGCTCATAAAAAAGATTTCTCAATAAGTGTTGAGACAGGAGGAGCAACTCTTGAGCAGATCATGAAGATAGCAGAGCTTCCTGTTTCCTTCACAAATGATATTGTCCATACTACAATAGACGGCCTTGATGCTGTTGAGGTGTGCAGGCAGCTTGGAGAGAGAGTGACAAAACTCCATCTCTCAGAATCTCCTTATGGAAAGGATGGTCACCAGCAGCTATCTCCTGACGGAAATTATACTGGAATAACAAGACAAGTACTTGGAGAGGTAATAAACCTGCAGACTCAGGCAAGGATGCAGGGAAGGGTATATTCCCCTCTTGTCGTATTTGAGAGCGCTGTTTCTGAAGGAATAATCACAGGTGAATCAACTGAAGACCAGAACGCAAGCGTATTCTCATACATAACAGACAGTCTGGTCAATAAACAGAAAGTTCTTATCTTTACACATGGCCTCACAAGAAGCGGAAAGAGCAATATCATCGGAAAGATATCAGATTCTTTAAGTGATTCTAACCTTGATGTGCGCAAGATAAGCACTGATCTTGAACGGCCTGTTGAACAGCATGAATCAACTCTCAACTCTGAGTTCGTACCTACCACAGACAGAGCCAAGGTCTATGGAAAGATTCTAGAGAAAGTGGATTCCTGCTACCAAGATGGAGCAGATGTTGTTGCTGTTGACGGAACTTTCGGGCTAAGGGAATGGAGAGAGAAGTTCATCCAGTATGCAAAAGACAATGGTTATACTCTTTATATCATAAGGACAGAATGCCCTGACTGGGATTCAACCAAGACAAGGCTTGAGGAAAGGGTTGTAGAAGGCGTGAAGATACCTATCTCCCAAGATATCTACAGGAAGCAGGCAGAAGAATTCCAGCCACTAAATCCAGTTGAGGTAGAAGGAACAGGTGCAACAATCATACGTTATGACTCTTACAACAGCACACTCTCTGTAGAGGCAGGCAAGAGGCAGACAAGCCCTATTGCTGACAAGATAACAGATACCCTGATGAAATATGCAGAAGTGAGGGATTCAGGCAGAAGATAATCTCGCTTTCATCTATTTCCCAGCCACTATCTCCAGCACATCCCCTGCTTTCAGAGGATGTTCTTTACCTACTGTTTTCTTAGTCTTGGCATCTATTGCCCTTATGAATCTCTTGCCAAGGTCAGTGTGGACTGCATAAGCAAAATCAAGCGCAGTGGATCCTGGAGGCAATAAGAAACAGTCAGGCATGATGTTTCCGAACTGATCAGCCAGCTTGTTCACTCCTCCTGGAAAGATATGGATATAACCAAGCACATCAAATACTGCCTTATCAAGAACCTGCTGTATGCCTGTTGAGCCAAACTTATCCAGGATGTTCTTCTGTATGAAATCAAGAGCTTTTTTCTGGTTGTCATTAAGGCTCGCATTGCCTTTATCTGTTATCTTGAAACTTCCTTCACCTGGTATATAATCTATAAGTCCATGCTTTGCTGCCTCTTTCAATGCTAGCTCTGACTCTCCTGAGCATGGTATTATTGTTAGGCTGGAGAACTTCTCCTGCAGTGCCTTGAGCTTCTCCTGTGCTCCTGGAACATCAACCTTATTTGCTGCTATAACCATAGGCTTTGTCCTCTTCCTGAACTCTACAGCTATGGCCATCACATCTTTTTCTGTCCATAATATTATCTTCTCTTTGTCAAGCTTCAGCTTCTCAAAGACCTCTTTTACCATATCCTCTGTGACTTTGAATGCTGACATTAGCTCTGCCATTGCCTTTACTGCATCCTGTTTTGTCTGCTGGATTGTCCTGGCAAACTTCTCCCAATGCTTGTTGAGTATTCCATAATACCACATATCAATCTCAACTTCCAGGAATTTGA
>JAHJCS010000229.1 GCA_018812465.1 Nanobdellota archaeon
AGCTCTTCCAATTCCCTGTGAAGGTTCTATCACAGCAGGAACTACCTTCTCTTTTGTGTCCTCATCAAAGAATGAAAGGTCTTTTTTTGAGGCATTAGCGTGCTGAGTGAGGTCAAAACTCTGCCTGTCTGCATTGCCATGGATCTCTTTCCAGCCAAAAGGGAAATTATACTCAAGATCAAAACATGCTCTTGCATAATGAGCAAGCTCATCCTTCACGTGCTGTCTTATCCTAAGATTGTCCTTGTTTATCCCTAGGTCAAGGAAGAATTTGTAGAATTGTGATAGCCAGTAAGCATGCCATTTTGATAGTATCTTTTTTGTGACCATATCTTTTATTGCCATCTTCTTGTGTTCCTTGTCTCCTTCAAGAAGTATATTGACTTCCATCTTCTCAAAGTCCTTGAGCATTGGGCAGTCATCAGCTTTCTTTGGATGGACAAAGAACTCAATCTCAAACTGCTCGAATTCCCTGCACCTGAACATGAAATCCCTTGGGCTTATCTCATTCCTGAATGCCTTTCCTACCTGGGCTATTCCGAATGGAAGCTTCATCCTTGCATGCTCCTGGACTAATCTGAAATTAGTGAAGATGAGCTGGGCTGTCTCAGGCCTTAAGTAAGAGATATTGCCGCTGACTGGACCTACATTTGTCTCAAACATAAGATTGAACTGCCTTGGCTCGCCAAGCTCTCCTTTGCAGTTTGGGCATTTTATCTTGTTCTCTTTTACAAGCTTGCTTATGTCCTCTTTTGATATTCCATCAGCCCTTATCTTAAGAGTGTCTTCAATGAGATGGTCTCCTCTAAACCTCTGCTTGCATTTCTTGCAGTCAAGCATTATGTCGCCGAAGCAGTCAGCATGGCCTGAGGCTTTCCAAACAAGAGGATTAGTGATTATTGAACCGTCAATTCCGACAACATCCTGTCTTGACCTTACAAACCTGTTCCAGAGCTGCTCTTCAATGTTTCTTTTCAACTCTGAGCCAAGATGAGCATAATCAAAGAATCCTGCAAGGCCCCCATAAATCTCAGCAGAAGGGTAGACAAAGCCTTTTTTCTTGCAGAATACAGCCATTTCCTCTATTGTAAGTGCCATATATTGGAATTTGATATCTGTATTTATATAGTTTTTGATGGGAAAACCTAAAAAAGCTTTTTAAATAGATTCATATTCTGTATATTGAGGGGTTTTATATGGAGATCAATGAGATATCAGGATATCCTCCAGAAGCATGGCTGGTTGAGCATTTAGATGCATGCCCTTTCTTTATAGAAGCAGCTGCTTATGGATTCACCACTCCGTTTGATAAATTTCAAGACAATTATGGTTTCACAATCTCATTTTTTAGGGACAACCAGATTGACTGGGCAACACTGATTGAAGATCAAAACAGGATGGGGGAAAAGATATCCAGCATTGGACTGAAAGATCCTGATTTCTTCCCTACTTTCTTCAAGGAGTGGGATAAAGGGCTTAAAGAATTCTATGAATATGTATTGCAGCTGCGGAAAAAGGGCCTAAGCAATCTGGATGACCAGGAATTCATAGATTTATTCAGGCAGTATTATGATAATGCAAAGAAAGCACATTTTCCTGGCTGGATAGATGCATTCATATTCTTCGCTGACAAACACTTCTCTGATCTGATAAAGGATTTCTGCAATAAGAAGAATCTGGATAATCCTCAAAGGATGTCTGCTGCGCTGTCTGCTCCTGTTGAACCATCATTCATATTTGAGAGTGAAGAAGAGCTTTACAGAATATCTATGATTAAGGATGAGGAAGAAAGAGATTCTGCTATCAAAAGATATCTTGACAGATTCTTCTGGCTAAAAGGAAGCTATGCAGGCTCTTCTGATTACACCAAGAATGATGTTATTGAAAGGATAAAAAGCATGAAAAAGCCGGAACCTGCGCATATCACCCATAGAAAAGAAAAAGACATCCTCATGCAGACTCATGGATTCACTGAAGATATAAAGTCAATGGTGAAGCTGATAGAGACAATATCAAAATGGCAGGATAACAGGAAGATATTCACATTGACAAGGGTTTACCTAGAGGAAGAATTCCTAAAAGAAGCTGGAAATAAAACAGGAATAAGCAGGGATCTGCTCAGATACTCAAGCATAGATGATTTCTTAAGGCTTCTTGAGGGAAGGGTTGACAAAAAAGAGTTTGAACGCATGCTGATTGAGATAAATAGAGGGTCATTATGGATATATTCTCATGGAAAGGCCCAAAAGATGGTAACAGGAAAAGAGGCAGAGGATATCTTTGAAAAGATTCAGGGAAAGCAGGAGAATGATGTTGAAGAATTAGAGGGCTTTGCAGCTTCATTCGGCAAGGCAAAAGGAAAGGCAGCCATAATAAAGAAGATTGATGATAACCAGAAAGTACAGCAAGGAGATATCATTGTTACTTCCATGACCCGGCCGGAACACACCCCTGCAATGATGAAAGCAGCAGCAATAGTCACAGATGATGGAGGGATAACCTGTCATGCAGCTATTGTCAGCCGTGAGCTTGGGATACCCTGTATTATAGGCACAAAAAAGGCCACAAAGGCGTTCAAGGATGGGGATATGATTGAGGTTGATGCTGACAAAGGCATTGTGAGGAGGATAGGATGAAGAAGCAAGAGGCCATCAGGATCCTGAAGACAGAGAAGCAGTATATCTGCTCTGCTCCTGGAACATATCATCTGGCCTATGCTCCGATGATAGGCTTCACGAGGATGGACAGGCACTTCAAAGAGTTTTATAAGTATGAGATTGTGCTCTACAAAGACAGGCATATTTACCAGTGCGAGTCATGGGACCAGGCTTTCAGGAACATGAAACAGCTTTATGATGATCCAAAGAACACCAAGAAGATAATTGAAGAGTGGAGAAAGCAGAAGAAGGGCTTCTATGAGTACTGCAAAAGCCTTTCTGATCCTGCAAAGCTAAGTGACAAGGATATTTTTGGTGAATATTGGAAGTTCATGGACCAGTTCTCTGATGTTTGGGCTGCGCCTCTGGTCACAGATGGAAGCGGGGTTTATACAGAATCAGAGCTATGGGAGGACTTCCTTAAAGAAGTCAAGTCAGAAGAGGCAAGGAAGATATTTCTCGAGATGACACAAAGCCAGGAACTGTCTTTCCTGGCGCAGAATAAGCTTGGCCTGCTGAAGCTGACGCTGAAGTGCAGGAGCAAAGACAAGGATCTCAAAGAAAAGCTGAAAGAGCACCAGCAAAGTTTTTTCTATGTTGAAAACACCTATGAGAAGGTAAGATATATCACTGAAGATAATCTTCTTGAAAGGATAAAGAAAGACAAGAGAAGCGACAAGGAGATAAAGGAAGAGGTAAGGAAGCTTGAGAATCCTGAGCTGAAAGCAAAGCAGGAAAAGCTGTTCAAAGAGATTAAGATGAGCTGAGAGCTTAAGGAAAAACTGCTTCTTACCCAGCTGCTCACTGTATGGAGCGACGAGAGGAAAGAGATTGACCTCAGGGGAAAACAGTACCAGAATGAGTTCCTCAAGGAGTTTGGGAAGAGGATGGAATTCCCTGTTGAGGATATATATTATATCCAGCCAGATGAGATAAAAGAGTTCTTCATCACAGGAAAGAAGCCGTCAAAAGATCAGGTCAAGAGCAGGATAAAGCTATGTGTCCATGTAACAACAGTACCATTAACAGAAGAGTTCTTTGAGGAAGAGGATGCTGTAGAGATACTCAAGGCCTATGAGTCAATAACCCATGAGAAAGAGCTCAAAGGCACAGTGGCCTCATTCGGAAAGGAACATATCATAAGAGGAGAGGCTAACATTGTTCTTAACCCTGCCAAGACAGACTTCAGGAAAGGTCAGATAATGATCACGACAATGACCAGGCCTGAGTTTGTTCCTTTGATGCATCTTGCAAAGGCTATAGTTACAGATGAAGGCGGAGTGACAACGCACGCAGGCATTGTTTCAAGAGAGCTGGAGATTGCGTGCATTGTGGGAACAAGGTCTGCAACAAAGGTCCTGAAGACAGGTGATATGATTGAGATGGACACAAGGACTGGGGAAGTGAGGAAAATAAAATGAATCTGAAACAGGCTCTCAAGGAGAAATGGTATAGCCAGGGATTCAATGCAACGCCTTTCCTGCTTGGAAGCGCAGCATTCTGCTGCGACATCATGGAGAGGGACCTGGGAATCTATTACACTCATTATCTCTACATCTTCAAAGAAGATTTCGGTGATATGAGCTATTATGAAAAGGATCTTAATAGTATGGGCCTTATAATAGAGAAGAAGCTTGCAGAGGATCCTGATTATTTCAGAAAGGCAAAGAATCTCTATGACCTGCAGATGAAAGATTCTGCAAAGTTCTATGATAAGATAAAGAAGACAGACTTAAAGAAGGTGTCAGATGGGGAGCTTATGGCAATGCTTAAGAAAGCGTCTGAGAGAATCTCCTATTCTGTGGCTGTTGCGCACATAATAGAACCATATGTTCTGACAACTGATTTCAAGATAAAGAAGGAGCTTGAGAAGTTCATAAAAAACAAGACAGATCTCAACAGGACATTCACTCTTCTCATGGCACCTGTAAAGGAATCATTCGCAAACAGGTATGAGAATGCGCTGAGAAACATAAAGAACAAGCAGGACATCATGAAAGTGATAGAAGAATTCTTCTGGATAAGGGATACATATGCAGGAAGGCATATCCTGACCGAGAAGGATATCAAAGAAGAGATGGCATCAATAAAGGCAAAGCAGCCTGTTGACCTTAACAAGCTCGCAGAAGAAAAGAAGAATGCTATAAGCAGGCTGAATCTTCCTGAAGCGCTGGTATTCAAGATAGAAACAACAGAATTCCTTACATTCTGGCAGGATGAGAGGAAAGTCCAGATACTGATGTCATTGGATTATGCTGACAGGATAATGGAAGAGGTCTCCAGAAGGGTTGGTCTTGACATAAGATATGCCAGGCAGGCGCTTCCAGAAGAGATAGACCTTGATAGGATGAAATCAAAGGAATTCCAGGATACACTCAGGAAGAGAAGAGAGGGCTTCATCTATGTGTACAACTATAAGTACAATCCAAAAACTGATCTCCCTGACAGATATACTGGCAAGGATTATGATGATTTTGTGAAAGCAAGGGAGAAAGAGAAGAACATTGAGGTAAAGGAACTCACTGGAATGACAGCATCCACAGGCACTGCAATTGGTCCTGCTAGGATATGCACAACAATAGAATCCCTGAAGAAAGTAAAAGAAGGGGATGTTCTAGTTGCTTCTATGACCAGGCCAGAATATGTTCCTGCAATGAGGAAAGCAGCTGCAATAATAACAGATGAAGGCGGAATAACCTGCCATGCTGCGATTGTGTCCAGAGAATTGGGGATACCCTGTATCATAGGCACAAAGAACGCAACCAAAGTCCTCAAGGACGAAGACCTTCTTGAGATTAAAGGCAATCACGGGCTTGTGATAATCCTGGAGAGAAAATGAAAACAGAAGATGTTCTAAAGGACATTGAATCAAACACCTGGTGGACAGAGGAATTTCCTGGAACACTTGGACTGTGCATGGAGTTCATGGATGGTTTCACAGGAATAAGGAACCATATAAGCCCGCCTTTGCATTCTATGAGTGTTCTCCTGCTTGAGAAAGGCAGCATAAGAGAGGAGACAAAAGAGGATGAGAAGAGCCAGATATTCATTCATATAATTGAAGAGATGAAAAAAGACCCTGATTTTGTTGACACGCTTATTGAGAAGCAGAAGCTGGTAGAGGATAATCTTATCAAAATCTCAGAAAAGGTAGGGAAGGACCTAAAATCAAAGAGCAATGAACAGCTGTGGAGTCTGTTCAAAGAATTCTATGACAATTATATCATTTTCTGTGAGGTTGCAGTGATTCCAGAAGGAGGAGACCCTTATGCAGAGCATTACCTGATTCCAAGGCTGAAAGATATTGAGAAAATACCCGTTAATGAAATAAATGATGTCATGGTCACTTTCTCTACACCTGTGATGTACAGCTTTATGGATAATGAACATATTGAATTCCTCGAGCTCTGTGTCGCTTACCTCAAAAAAGATGATTTTGAAAGGAGACTCAAGGAACATTCAGGAAAATATCACTGGCTCAGGAATAATTACTCTCAGGCATATTATCTTGATGAGAAATATTTCCTTGAAAGGGTAAAAGAAGAGGTCAAAGGCAGGAAATCAGAGGATATCAAGAAAGAGATTGAAGATTTGAAGAAAGAAAAAGAGAAACTGAGGAAAAAGAAAGAGGAATACCAAAAGAAATACAGACTCAGTGATGAGACAAAACTCATTTTAACAGTCTATGAGAAGATGGGTGTGTGGATTGATGAGAGGAAGAAAAGGATGGTCAATTCTGTGCATTATCATGCAAAAGTACTGAAAGAGATTGCAGGAAGATTCAGCCTTGAATGGAATGATATAAACTATTACACAATCCCAGAGATAAAAGAACTTTTGATTCAGGAAAAACAGATTGACAGGAAAGAATTGAAGAGTAGATTTGAACTCAGCAGTTATATCACAACCTCCGATGAAAAATGGCTGGTTACAGGAGAGGATGCAAGGAAGATAAGAGATGCTTTTGATGCAAAGATCTCAAAAGAGGTCATAAAAGGTATTGTTGCCAACAAGGCAGAAGGAAAGTTCACAGGAGAGGTCTGCGTGATGATGGACCCTCACAAAGAGGATCTTCCTCAAGGAAAGATTCTTGTGACAAGCATGACCCGACCTGACTTTGTGCATCTTATCAAGAAAGCAAGTGCTATTGTGACTGATGAAGGAGGCATAACATGCCATGCTGCTGTGGTAAGCAGGGAATTCGGTATTCCATGCATAATAGGGACAAAGAACGCGACAAGGATGCTCAAGACAGGAGATTGGGTGGAGATAGATACTGAGAAGGGGGTTGTGAGGAGATTATGATAAAGAGAATAGAATGGAAAAGGGTTTGGGCAAGGAAATACGCACCTTATATTGCATCAACATTCATGAGAGTCTTCATGACAAAACCTGGCTTTGACATGTGCAAAAACAAGCTTTTCCTGCCAGAAGGAGGAATCAATGCAATCTATTTTGCAGAGGATGAGTTCAGCCAGCTGATAAAGAATGCTACTGAGCTTCTCATGAAGGATGATATGAGACAGTTCGCAGAAGAGTATGAGAATACGTTCAGAAAGTTCCTGTCATGGGCTGAGAATTTCAGCAAAACAGACTTCAGCAGCCTTTCTGACAAGGAGATCATTGCCAAGCTTGAGGAATGCAGCAGGAATATAACTGAGTCAGCAGAAGACCAGTTCTTCTCATTCGTTGTTCTTGAAGGTCCAGGAAGGGAGCTTGAGAAAATGCTCTCTTTATATAGCAATAAGGAAAAGATAAAACAGTGGATAGCCACACCGTACAAGGAGACTAAGCTGACAAAGATAAGGCTTGAGCTGCTCAAAATGATGAAAGAAAGAAAGACATCAGAAAAAGAGCTGAAGGATTATGCAGAGAGGAACAGGTGGATAACAGTATATGAGTTTGTAGACAAGCCGTTCACAATAGATGATGCCAGAGAGATAATGGCCCATATAAAAGACCCTGAGAAAGAGATTGAGAATATAAAAGCCATCAACAAGGATAATCTGAACAATTACAATGAGTTCATCAAGAGCATAGATGATGAGAAGCTGAAGAAGACTGCAAAGATCATGCACTATTTCACATATCTTAAGGAAATGAGAGATGATTATAGGAGGCATGCATATTATCTTCTTGCGCCTTTCATAAATGAACTAGCAAAGAGAGCAGGTATGACGCTGATTGAAGTCAACCAGCTTATCCATAAAGAGATTGTAGATGCAATAAAGACCCATGATCCAGGATATAAGAAGAAAGCTCAGGCACGCCAGAAGAAATACTCCCTGCTGTTTAAAGACGGAGAACTTAGCATATTCGATTATGATATCTCTCCTGATTATATAAAAGAGCAGGAGTCAGGAAAAGAATCAGAGATAAAAGGTGTTGTGGCAAACAAAGGCAAGGTCACTGGGAAAGTTAATATTATATTCCACAGGAATGATTTCAGCAAGTTCAGGCAGGGAGATGTGCTTGTAACTCCCATGACCCACCCGGAGTTCATGCCTGTGATAAAAAAAGCCATTGCAATAATCACAGATGAAGGAGGCATAACCTGCCATGCTGCGATAACAGCAAGGGAATTTGGGGTACCATGCATTATAGGGACTAAGATAGCTACAAAGGCCTTGAAAGATGGCGACAGAGTGGAAGTTGATGCAGACAGCGGAATTGTAAGAAAACTTTAAATTAAACACCAGATTCATAAATCAAAGTGATATATAGATTATAATAAGACGCGGGGTGCAATCATGAAAAATCTGATTAGGATAATGAAACAGACAGCCAAGGACAACAGGAAGAAGATAGTCATAGGCGAAGGCTGGGATGAGCGATGCCTGAAGGCAGCAGATTATGTCCTTAGAGAGGGCTATGCTGACCTTGTCCTGCTAGGTGATGAGAAACAGATAATGAAAGAAGCAGAGGAGTTCAAGGTAGACATCACAGCAGCAGAGATAATAAACCCAAAGACTTCTGAAATGAGAGAGAAACTCGCAAAAGATCTTTATGAACTCAGGAAAGCAAAAGGTATGACAGAAGAAAAGGCATTAAAGCTTCTTGATGATGTGAATTACTTTGGCTGCATGCTTGTGCATACAGGATATGTGGATGGCATGGCAGGCAGCGCAATCTGCTCAACTGCTGAACTGATGAGACCTGCTCTCCAGATAATCAAGACAAAACCTGATGCAAAGCTTGTGTCAGAAGTCCTTATCTCAGAGGACAGGAAAAACAATAGGATTCTCATGTTCTCTGACTGTAGCCTGAATATTGATCCTGATGCAGAGCAGCTTGCACATATTGCTGTAAATGCAGCTGACCTTGCAAAATCATTCAACTTTGAGCCAAAAGTTGCTCTGCTCTCTTTCTCAACAAAAGGGTCTGGAGGAGATGCTGACATAATAAAGAAATCAAGGGAAGCAGCAAAGCTTGCCCAGGAGATGAGGCCAAGCTATGTGATTGATGCTGAATACCAGGGAGATGCTGCAACAAATCCTCATGCAGCAAAGAGGAAATGTAAGGATGCAAAGATAATGGGGGATGCGAATGTTCTTGTTTTCCCAAACCTCACTGCAGGCAATATAACACTCCACTTATTGTCACAACTTTCTGATATGAAGATTGACCTGTCAGCTCTTGTGGGCATAAGGAAACCAGTCATGATTCTTGGAAGAAGCACCCCATTAGAGACAGTCATAAATCTCATAATAATGGCTGCTTTTGAGGCAAACACCAGCAAGTAAAGAGGGCGCATGATTGATCCTAAAAAAGAGATTTTCAAGTGGGGGCCTATTGAGGGAAGGCCTATCTATATTGACATCTTTGTTGAAGCATTTGTCAAATATCCTGATTTCATTGACGGCTCATGGCCTGACAGCATTGGTTATTTCAAGGATGACTTTGTCACATTCATCTTTGATGACCATGACTTAAGGCAGAGAGGAGAGCATCTCTTCAAAGAGCATGTCATGAATGACTCAAAGTTGAAGAAAGCGTATGATGAATGGATAGAAGTGACAAAGAGGATAAAGCAGACAGAAGAAAGGGTCAATAAAGGCCTTTCTGGCATGAGTGACCATGGACTTTATGAACTTCTTGTTAAGTGGAATAAAATACACCTTGACTTCTGGCTTACTGGATTCCTTCCTGAGCTAAGCAACTGGGGAGGCGAGCAGATACTCAAGAAAAAGATAATCAAATCCTACAAAAAAGGATTCATAGAGATCTTTGAGAAGCTCAGCGCACCTGAGAATATATCATTCTTTGAGAAAGAGCAGCTTGAGTTCATGAAAATCAAGCTGATGGCTCCTTTGGACAGGGAAAGGCAGATTGCAGTCCACCAGATGAACTATTACTGGCTCAGGAACAATTATGGATCAACAAAAATGCTTGAAGAGCAATGGTTCAGAAAAGAGCTTGAGAAAATAAGCAGGGAAGAGGCAGAGAACAGGATCAAAGAGATAAATCATTATCCAGAGAAAGTTAGACAGGAGAAAGATGAGGCCATACAGAAGTACAGCATCCCAAAAGAGATTGTCAGGATAGCTGACAAGCTCGCTTACTGTGTATTGTGGCAGGATTACAGGAAGAGCTTCATTTTCATAGCTAACCATATTGTGACACAGTTTGTGAGGGAGATAAGCAGGAGGAAACAGGTTGATTTCAAGGAATTATGCTGTTACACCACAGAAGAGCTTGAACATCTCATGGAGAAAGGAACAAAAGCCCAGTCCAGAGAGAGGCTTGAGGGTTTCCTGCAGTATTATAATGAAGGAGATGGATTGTCATATTTCACAGGCAAAGAAGCCCAGAACATGGCAAGGCCTTTTCTGAAGGTTGATTTTGACCCAAACATGAATGAGTTCAAGGGCATTGTTGTCAGCATGGGAGAGAAAGTGAGAGGAAGAGCAATAGTCATGAACAAGCCAGAACCAGAAAGGATGCAGCAGGGAGATATCCTTATTGCGCCAATGACATCACCTGATTATGTGGTTGCGATGAGAAAAGCAAGCGCCATAATAACAGATGCAGGAGGCATGACCTGCCATGCAGCGATTGTGTCAAGAGAGCTTGATGTGCCGTGTATTGTGAACACAAAGATAGCGACAAAGCTTCTGAAGGACGGAGACATGATAGAGGTTGATACAAAGAAAGGTGTTGTGAGGAAGATAAAATAAATGAGGTATATGATATGTCAATGAAATTCATCCCAGGCCTGGCAAAACAGAAAGTGAACAGCTGGATAAACAAAGAATGGTATCATCAGAGGTTTGATGGAAGCCCTTATTTCATGCATTTCATTGCAGAGGGAGAGATTAGCCTGCACAGGGAGAGGAAGAAAGGGGGCTATTTTACTGTGCATTACTGCTTCTATGATGAAGGAAAAGCAGACTGGTACATCCTCATGGATGATATAAAGCAGGTTTACACCTCTGTGATCAAAGAGAGCAGAAAGAATCCTGATATAAGCTCTGATCTTATCAAAGCATGGCAGAAAGACCAGGAGCTTTTCTACAAGAAATGTATTGAAGTTGGAGACATTGACTTGACAAAGCTTAATGACCAAGAGCTTATTGAACTGCATGATGAGTTTGCCCAGATAGCTCTCAACAAAAACAGCTCATCATCATTGATTGACGGCTTTGCTCTTGGAACAGATGAGATGATAGCAGAAGAGATAAAGAAAGCCTATGAGAAATCAGATTTAAGCAAGGATAAGAGATTTGCTGAGGTATTCTCAATACTGACTGCTCCTGTACACAGGTCTTTTATCAATGAGGCTGAGGTGAGCCTTTTCAGGGTTGCTCAGGCAATAGAGAAAGAGAAATTAAAGGATGTCTTCAGGCACAAAGATCCTAAATATATACTCAATGAGCTAAAAGGAAAGAGAGCATTGCAGCTTCTTCAGGAACACCAACAGAACTTCTTCTGGATAAAGAACAATTATGTCAGCACATTCATAATCACATTAGAAGAGCTGGTTATAGAGATAAAGAAGCTCTTTGACCTGGGCATTGACCTGCAGAAAGATGCAGAGAAGATAGAGCATACTCCTGTAATCAACAAGCAGGATAAAGAAGACATGATGAAGAGCATAAAGCTAGGAAAAGAGCTCAAGATATTGATAAAGATCTCAGAGGATTTCACATACTGGCAGGATGAAAGGAAAAAGTCAACTATGTGGAATATGCATTATTTCAGCAGTATACTCAAGGAATTGAGCAGGAGAGTGGGGCTTGATATTGAAGATATGAAATATATGACCTGCAGAGAGGTCAGTATAATATTTGAGCATGCTCCAACAGCAGCAGAGCTTCAGGCCAGAAGAAAGAATGGTGTCTATTACTGGGATGAAGAAGGCATTGATGCCCTGCACTCCAAAGAAGCTGATGAGGTCAGGCAGAAAGTGCTTGGAAGCCAGGACATGAGTGATGTTGATGATTTCAGAGGTTTGACAGCATGCACAGGAAAGGCTGTAGGCCATGTGAAAATACTCAAGAGCGCAACAGAGATAAACAAAATAGAACCAGGAGACATCCTTGTCGCAGTCATGACCAGGCCTGACTATGTTCCTGCAATGAAGAAAGCAGCAGCAATAGTGACTGATGAAGGAGGCATAACAAGCCATGCTGCGATTGTGAGCAGAGAGCTGGGCATACCCTGCATAATAGGCACCAAGATAGCAACAAAAGTTTTAAAGGAAGGCCAGTTAGTAGAGGTCAATGCCAATCATGGATGGGTTAAAATCATAAGATAGTAAGAGAATAACATAACATTAAAGACAACCAATGGTCGTGGGGCTGAGCGAAGCGAACGCCCCACTTGGTTCGCGTGTTAACGGAGCGAGCCGTTATGCGTGAAGATAATAAAGAATTAAGGGTGTTAAATATGAACCAGAAAGAAAGGATAAAGAAAGCAATTGAAGTCATTCAGAGCGGAAAGAAGAGAAAAGCCATCATAGATCTTGATGACACTGATTTTAATATCAAACCATTGCCGAAGTTGTGGTGGAACAAGCTTGTGTTCTTCTGCCAGAAATGGATTGTGCCATCGCACATAAAGAACTGGCTTCTCAGAACAACAGGAATGAATGTAGGACATGATGCATGCATCCCTCATTACATTGACTTTGACCCTTATTTTCCAGAGCTGATATACCTAGGATCTGGTGCATTGATTGGAGGAGACTCAAACTTATGGACACACAAGGTTGAGGGAAAGAAGCTGATTATTGGAAAGGTTGAGCTTAAGGACAAGACAATGATATCTGGCTTTGTGACATTATGGCCAGGAGCATTAGTGAACAAGAACTCTATTGTCAGCCTCAAGTCAAAGCTTGATCATGAGATTCCAGAAGGAGAGATATGGGAAGGAGAACCTGCAAAATGCGTATTCAAACTTTCTCCTGAACAGATTGACAAGTATTTCAAGAAAGTTGATATGGACCCAAAAGAGTATTACAGAGAATTCAGGAAGAAAGTCAATGCATTCCAGAAAGATCCTAACCACAGCTATTTCAAAGTCCAGTATGGAGGGAAAAGGGCAGGAGCAGGAAATGACTGGTGGAGAGCAAGGAATGTGTTCAGAATATTCTATAATGGACCGATTGTAGAGCTTATAAGACTCCTTCCTCACAACTGGTTCAAGACTCTGCTCTGCAGGATGATCGGAGTAAAGCTTGGAAAGAATGTGTACATAGGCAAAGGAACTGTGTTTGATCATATATACTGCGACACTGTGACTCTTGAGGATAATGTGAGGATTGATGACCACTGCTATTTTGATGGACATGAATACACAATAGCCCAGACAATATTTGGCAGGGTCCTTGTGAAGAAAGGAGCTCATCTGAAACACCACACATTTGTTAGGACAGGATGCACAATAAGTGAGAACACAGTAATAGAACCCTGGAGCATGTGCGCAAAAGAGATTCCCCCTAATGAAGTCTGGGGAGGAATGCCTGCAAGATTCATAAAAAAGAAGGGTAATAAGAAGTAAACTATATATAGCAATAAGCCTTATTTATTCATTATGATAATCATAATCTACCTCATGAGCATTGAGGACA
>JAHJCS010000230.1 GCA_018812465.1 Nanobdellota archaeon
AATCTTCTATAGAATTCTGCCTGAAGAAAAAATTCATTGAAAAAGAACATATAATAAATATTGGTGGAGTGCCTCACGCTCAGGCAGTCATTGTCCTTGATGATTAGATCAGCCAAACCATTTTCCCAGACCTTCCTGTACTTCTTTCTCCTTGCCAAAAACACTCTCTACCCTCATCTTCAGCAACTCAAGGCTCTGTTTGAGGTAAGGGGGAAGGTCATACTTTTTTGCTAGACTTATAGATGGCTCCAGATATTTTATCACTGAACCTTCTGCCACAGTAAATATCAAATTGCCGCTGCATTTTACACACTTGCCCATAAGAGGGGGCCGCCTGTATTTCTCATTGCATTTTGTGCATCTGAATTGTTGTGTTGAGAATTTTCTAAGGTTTCCCTTTGTATCCTTGATGAAATGCTTCTCAATAACCAGTCTTGCAACATCATTTGTGTCAACCGCATGGATTCTTTCAGCAAGCTCCATCTGGCCTTTCAATTTCTCTTCCATTGAAGGAAGAGTCTTATATGCTGAACAGCTTATGCCTGCGTTGATATTGGATATTGGATGTGTGTATCCTATCTTCTCATACTGCTTTTCTGTGCCAAGCCTGGACTTTAGCTGTTCAACATCAACTTCCCATGGCATTTTATACTCAAGCGCAGCCTCATAAAACTCAAGAGGATAACTCCACACCACATCAAGACCATGTACCATATCATCAACCTCTGAAGGCACGGTCTTAGAAGTCAATACAAGTGGGGCATCCATTGTCCTGCCTCCTCGTTTATCCGGAAGATATTGTCTTGAAAAATTAAGCAACGCATCCATAAGCATCATCACACAACATTCATCACCATCACAATCTCTTCTCAATGCAGCATGCCACATGGGATGGGCATAACAGCCCTGGGTGTTTGAGAAACCAACAATCCTCCCGATGGTTCCTGTAGAGATATGAGGTGCGAGACCCACAACAAGATGTCCTATAAGATCCTCTTTTTTGTTAAGGTTGTAGAATGGCTTTTCATGATAGAGCTTCTGAAGAAGCTCATCCACAAAATTTGCCACCCTTAACAAAACAACATCAGAAGGTTCATCTAAAGCTTCTGAAGCAGAAGGGAGTATCACATCCTGAGGAAACAGTTCAAGCACCTGGTCTGGATCAGTGAGTTCTTTTCCTTTGATATCTTTCACATAACCTAATTCTCTTAATTTCTCAACAGTTGTCCTCACTTCTTTTGGCTTGAAATGGGTTATGGGAAGTTCTGTCATGTCGTATCTGGTTGTGCCATCCTTATTGACATAGATGTCATGCTTTGATCTTATTATTCCTTTGACAAGATGTTCTGGGATGTGATCTTTGTTAGATGTTCCCCTAACTCCTTTGATTAAATCTGGATAATCCTTGAGATTGACTATATTGAGAGCGCTTTCAAAATATTCTTTTATATCTATATCCTTGTTCATGTAGCTTTTAGCTGGCCCATGCGCTTGGCACATTGGTTCGTTCTTAGCTCCGCAGACCTTGCAGATATACACCCGTTTTGCTTTTGTGCCGCAGATATGGCATGTTTTATAGATGGTCTCTTTGCTGCATTTCTCGCACCGGTAAACTGGAAAAACACCATTTATCTTGCCCTCTTCTAAAGCAGCCTGGAAAGATCTCAATCTTCCTCCTTCAGAACCCACCGGAAAAAGCACTTGAGGGCTTCCAGTAAGCTTACGCATCTTTGCTTTTTCTGGCCTTCCCATCCTTGCCCCGATGAACACCCCACCTTTATCGCGTATCTTAACCCTGGAGACCTTGTTGATAATCTCAAGAGATTTGAGTTCAGGATTCTGGGATATCACATTCTTTATGCGTTCTATATTTGCCTCTTTTTCCAACCCTAAAGAAGCCAGCAAAGCAATAGAATTGTTTTTCTCAATCACTGCATATTCATTAGAAGCGACAAGATGAGGAATGCCCAACAGTTCAAGGCACCTCTTCCCTTTCTCTTCTATGGGAATAACTATTTTTGATATCTTGTTCTCGCTTGTCTCTATCTTAGATTTTGATATCCATTCAATGAAAACAGAAAGGTCCTCTCTTGAAAGTGCTCTCCAATGGAAAGTATAAAAAGGATGAAGAGGGATTCCTAGTTTCTCAGATAACATAAGAGCTGCGTCGACTGCGAGCTTGTGGTTGAATGGGTCTTTCATAAGAATGTTTAGATTCTCTACTGAAATATTGACAAGGGAGGAGAGCTTCTCTAGATCAAGATTTCCGAATGTGTTCACTGTGGCTTTCTCAAGCTCTTTTATGTACCACTCTTCGCAATATCCTGGTGGCACAAGAATATGCCCGTTCTCAGAGAAATCTCCATAACTAAATAAGATGTCACCAAGAAACAATATCTCTTTTAGGTTGCCTGCAACTTCTTTTGCATCAGCAATTGTATTTAGATAAATAACACTTCCATCCTCAAGTTTAACTATCGGACCTTCGATAGAATCACAGACAGTCAGTGCAGCCGCTTTTCCAGGACGCTCAACCTTGATTTGGGTTCCTGTTGCGATATACCTGTTAAGCACATATTGCGTAGCAGGATGGATTGCTGCTGCTGAATAGCCTGAAGTCCTGCATCTACCATATCTGAGCCTGAACCCACCGTATTTTAAAGGATGGGAAAGTACAGGTCTTCCAGCGACCAGATCTTTTATGTAAGTGAAATTTGGTTTTATCTTCTCGCCACTGTCTTCTGCCTTATTTTCCTGCCCTTTTGCCTTTACTTTCTTTTGGAGATCGAGAAAGTCCTTCAGAAACATCCAATCTATCTCGAACTTCAGCCCCCATTTCTCCACTCTTTTCCAAAGTTTTGGGGCTTTCTGGCATAAACCCTCACCAAACACAAGACACATCCCCCCACGAATCCTGTTGGTCTCAAGTCTGGGAATATCTTTATGATTAGAGACCTCCATCTGTTCTGTGGGATCACCATTGAGCTCCACAGGCAATCTTCTGGCAAGAAACTCTATCTCTTCATCAGAAGGCATATACTGAAGATTTGTGATACGTTCATGATAATCATGGAGTTCTGTGACGAATCGCTTGACCTCATCTTCAGTGGGGTCATATGGTTCATAACCCATCTTCTTTCTTATGTAATCTATGAGGATGACAGAAAAAGAAGCAGCTGTTCCTCCTGCACCTCGTATAGGGCCAGAATAAAAAGCGGCTAAATATTCTTTTCCGTCTTTCCTCTTTTTTATCTTTATTTCAGTGAATCCTTCCAATGGAGCTGCCACAATACCCATGGTGTGATAAGCAAAACCTACTCTCACACCAATCTCCATAGCTTCTTTTTTAGAATCAAACTTGCAGAATTTCTGTTTTGCCACTTCTTCGCCTATCAGCAAAGCAACTTCCCAGGAGGAAGCACCATGCTCTTGCTCAAGCTCATGGATCCTATGGATCATTCCAGTGCCCTTAAGCTGTGGAGCCACATCAGAGATTAGACCCGCTACCCTCTCTGCCATATTTCTGGCTATAGGAATATCTACATACTCTTCAGGATCAAACCCCAGATTTCTTGATCTTTCAGCTATATCATAAGATTTTTTGATATCTGTATCCAGATTATCAAAATATTGCTGCATCTCTGGGCTTGTTTCTGGCATTTTAACTCCAACTTATCTTTATATACCTGCCTTTTTCCTGTTTCTTCCTGAAATCAGTGGTGATTCTTTTTATTTCATTATCAATCTCAGACACCCGGGTTATCTTTCCACCTTCAGAAACAAATGGGTCTATATATCTGCATTTTGCTTTGATAAAAAAATCATAATTATGATGGTCTTCTTGTACTTTAATTCGGGGGTTGATAAGTTTCATACGCATTATGACTTCTTTGTTCTTTGAACTCAGAAGCTTGTTCAGAAGAAAATCGTCAGTCTTAAAGAAATCTTCATAAACAATGATATTATTATTTAATGCTATCTTCATTGCTTCAGCGCAAAGAGAGTACACAGCATTCTGCACTGGGCTTCTGTAGTACTCTTCGTCCATCTTCATAAGAATCAAAGTCAGTCTTATTGCATCCCTCACTTTTGAAAGGAATATTGTCTTGCCATCTGTTCTTAGGGAATCAACAAAAGAAAATGTCTCTTCTTTGCTGATTAAACCATAATTCAGACTGTCTCTGAGAATATAATCAACCCTATCTGCGCACAGATCTGGAAGCTCTTTATCCAACAGAAAAAAGTTTTTGTTATCTAAAATAAAGCTTGTATCTATGCCTTCTTTAAGCAGAAAACCATTTATTTCAGAGTTTATAACTATTCCTGCCTGTGCCTCATCATTTGAATCCTGCTCCTCGTGCCTTCCAACAACATAATCATATACATGAGAAAAAGCAGTATGCCCTATATCATGAATAAGCCCTGCAATCTGCTCTTCTCTTGAAGCACCAAGTTTCCTGAGCAGAAAATAAACACCCAGACAATGCTCAAACCTGGTAGTGACCATCCAGGGAGTTACAAACTTTAAGGCCCCATATTGGTTTACTCCTTTCAGCCTCTGCATTTCTTTTGTTTTGATGATATCCAAAGCTAACTTATCCTTGATTTCCTGTTTTCCGTATACTTTGTCTATCAATTTCATAGTATCTCTTTATTTATCAAACCTCAATATCTTCACTTTTCTTGTCTTAAGATTGACAAGAGGTACCCTTGCAGGCTCTGGCGAATGCCCCACCTTCTCTTGGAAATTGGTAGTAGATTGCCAGCAGCTTCCGCATATCATGGTTATGTTCTTGTAATTGGCAACGTATGATTTGTGGATATGGCCTGTAACAAAGAAATCCGGCACTTTTTCCATGACCAAACAATCCCTTAAAGGATCAGCCACATATAATGTTGAGGTATACGCTGGAGCCAGATGTCTTCTCTGAAGAAGAAATTTCATGATAAGGTCAGCACGGTCATATCCTCCTTTCTCTCGTATAGTATCCACATTAGCCACATAGTAATCAAAACTGTAACCATGATAAAGGAGAATATCAAAACCAGGGAATCCTTCAGAAGAATGTATATTCACCAGTGATGGATTGCTGACCATCACAACATTCTTGAGCTGCCATAATGATCTTGCATACTCCTTGCTTAAGCAAGGCTGAGGCTCAGATATTCTGAGGGCATCATGATTGCCTGGGCATATGATTATTTTTATGTGTTCAGGAATCTCTTTCAGAAGCCTTGCACATTCATCATACTGTTGGTATATATCTTTGATAATCAGCTCTTTATCCTGCTCTGGGTATATCCCCACCCCGTCTACGAGATCCCCTATTATAAATATATAATCCACTTTAGATGCTAACTCTTTCTGGCTGTCATTGCCTGATTCTCCTTTGATCCAAGAAAGGAATTTATTGAATTCTTCAGGGAGGAAGGTGTCACTACCTACATGAAGATCGGACAAGAATGCTGCATAACTCTCGTCTGGTGCTTTTTTTATCTCATTATGCATAGGGACATCTGGCAAAACTATGCTGTTAGCAAAAACTATATTATCTCCATTGGTTCCGACAACACCAATCACTTCATCTAGCACCAGCTCTTTAGCGGCCTTATACAGGTCTGATTTGTTCTGGCCTGCAAAAACCTTGATTGTTCCAGTCTGATCCTCCAGAGTCAGCATGATATTATTGTTGGATGTGATAGACTTTTCGAGAACATTACCTATCAGAGAACACGCACTCTTATCCTTCTTACCGATAAGCCTGGAAATAGATGTTGCGTTCATGAGTTCTTGGCGGTTCATCAGGATCTTCCTTATTGACTCATATCTTTTGTTGAAAAGATACACAAAATCATTCACTTCTTTCTTTTTAGCATCTTCATCATAAGAGAAAAGAATATTAACACATGGGATACCTGGCCTGCATACCCCCATCAGACTAGACACTCCATTCTTCTCGATTAAGGTCTTTACAGAGTCTTGAATATATCCTTTTTCCTGCAATACCTTGCTTTTCTCAAATTCTTTCCAAAGGATATTTGTTTTTCCATCATTAAGCAGATCTATCACCTCATTGTTGAGAAAAAAAAGGTTGTTTTCATTAATGCTCTGGGATAACCATCTAAACAGCTGGTCTTCTTTGAAATTCTCAGATACCTTGCTGATGAAATCATTCCCAAGCAGTGTATTTCTCTGCAGAAAATAGTTTACTACTTGTTTTTTCTTTTCTAAACTAATACAATCCATATGATCAGCCTTCAAATTCGAGGTCTTTCTCAAGAATATTTTTTATCTTAAGGAGAATATTCTCATTCACAGCAAAATCAATCTCTCTTGTCCTGCCATATCTTCCTTTTGATGTGACTCTGGCATTGATTATGCCAAGCATGTCAAGTTCTGCCACAATATCAGACACACGCCTTTGGGTTAAGGGCCTAAGACCTGTCCTTTGGCATATCTTTTTGTAGACCTCATATATCTCACCTGTGAATATTGTGTCTTTTGAGTTCATGAAGACTTTCAGGATAGCATAAAGTGTTGCCTGGAATTGTTTTGGCTGAGCAACTACTATATCGACAACACGCTCTCTTTCTATCTTCTCTTCAGCCTCATCAATATCCTTGATGGTTACTTTAGTCTGCCCTTTCCTTTCAGCCAACTCTGAAGATACCCTGAGAAGGTCTATTGCTCTTCTTGCGTCTCCGTGCTCTCTGGCTGCGTAAGCTGCGCATTTCTCTATCACACCAGGTTCAAG
>JAHJCS010000231.1 GCA_018812465.1 Nanobdellota archaeon
AGCTTGCTCTCTCAAGAAGCAGGGAGTATCTTGCTGATGAAACTGGGGCAAAGATGATACACAATCCTCATGCTCTGGCAAATGCTCTTGAGAAGCTTGACACAGGCATAAAAAGAAATCCTATGAGGATAGGAACTCCTGCAACCTCCTCTTTGTTCATAATGAATCCATTCTCTTCAAGCGGACTTTTCAATCTTCTCTCAACACATCCTCCTCTGCAGGAGAGGATAAAAAGACTGAAGAATATGTAATCACATACCTATTTCTTTTTCATTTCACTTAAAATCAGCGAAACATTTATAAATGAAAACAATCAGGATATGCTTAATCTGATAAACAATTAATATAAGAGGTGATTAAATGGCAAAAAAAGCTTCTTTAGAGCTTTCTATTAATGCGATTGTTATAGTTGTTATGGCTTTTGTTATGCTTGGTCTTGGTCTTGGTTTCATAAGGAACCAGTTCAAGGATATAGGATCAACTACTTCTCAGGTGCAGGAGCAGGTCAAGTCCCAGATCCTTGATGATCTTAGGACAGGCAACAAGAAATTGAGTTTTCCTACAACTGAAGTGAAGATGGGGACTGATGAGTCTTCTGTGATTGCTTTTGGTGTCAAAAATACTAAGGATAGCAGCCTTAAGTTCTGTGTTGTGATTGAGGATCTTTCAAAGCTTCCTGATGATGCTGATGAATGCTCATCTCCTCTTGAGAACTCTAACAAGGCTAATGGAGATTATTGTGGAGGATTCAATTGGGATTATACTATCCAGGCATTGGATGCTGGAGAGTCAGCTGTGATAGGCCTGAAATTCTTTGCTCCTGCAAGGAAACTGACTTACCTGTATAAACTCAAGATAATCTCAGTTGCAGATGACTCAGATGGCATCTGTGAGGACACTATTGTGGATGCGGGTGAAGAATACAGCTCAAAGACATTCTTTGCAAACATAGTATAGGGTGATAATCATGGCTAAAAAGAAAAAACAACTGACACTTCAGCAGGAATTTGAGATAATGAAGCTTGTGCTTGACAAGTTCCTGTGGCTAGGATTTGGTGTGATGGCTTATGGAATGTGGACATTCTTTGCCAAGGGATTTGATGAGCTTGCGACAAGCATATCCCTGATGGTGGCTGGATCCATAATACTTCTTATCTTCATGATACTTATTGTGAAGGAATATGAAGTGATAGCTAAATAGAATCTTTCATTTTTTATTTATTGTTTATTATATAATCAATAGGAAAGACCCCAAAAATGACAGGAAAAAAAGCTATGGAACTTTCAGTGAACTTTATTGTCACTTTCATAATGGCTATAGTTCTGTTTGGTATGGGTCTTATGTTTGCCAGGTCCATAATGAGCGGAGGAACTGAGCTTACAGAAGAAGCTTATGATCAGATGAGCCAGCAGATAGATTCTCTGGTGTGTTCAAGAGGAGAGAGTGTCTGCATAAGCACAAACAACAAAGAGATAGAGAGGAAGCAGATTGCTGTGTTTCCGATAACAATAAAGAATGAGCTTCCTGACAGGCAGGATTTCAGGGTAACTGTTGAGCTTGCAAGGGCATGGAACCTTGAGAATGATGAGTTATATTCAGAAGGCCAGGCACTGCCTGTCATAAGCTGGCTTCCTCAGCAGGACACAACACCTCTTGATCCTGGCGAGAGCATCACGCTTCCGGTTATAGTAAAAGCAGAGAAGGATTCTCTGCTGGGAAAATATTCATTCAGCATATACTTTGAATCCAGCGAGCCTGGAGCAGATGATTGGGAGCCTTATCCTGATGAGAGGCCTAATAAATTTTATGTGAACATAAGATAATAAAGATGAAGAACAAGATATTGCTTTTAGGATTATGTATTCTTTCAATATTAGTCTTGACATCATGCAGGCATGCAGTCTGCGGCAATGGCATTGCTGAGGCAGGAGAGGATTCCTCTACCTGCTGTGCTGATACAGGTTGCAGCGGGACTTTCCAATGCATAAACAACACATGCATTGAGCCTGACTGCGGTGACTGCGGTTATTTTGACAATGAGACAATGGAATGCAAGGACTATGTCTGCTGCACTAATGATGACTGCGCTGCAGACAAGGAATGCAAAAATCATGAATGCAAGATCCTGAGCTGCGGCTCATGCCAGTCTATCGATAACCATCAGTGCAAGGATCTGACCTGCTGTGATGATGATGACTGCGATGACAGGGATGCCTCTACTATAGACCTATGCAAGTTTCCAAGCACAAAAAGCTCTGAATGCTCTCATGAAGCGCTTGAGACCTGTGACACAAACTCAGACTGCAATGACAATACTGCTTCAACAGAGGATATCTGTGTTGATGGCGACCCAAATGAATGTATACATATAACTATAAGGACTTGCAAGGATAATGACGGCTATTGTCCTGATGACTGTGATTATACAGATGATAATGACTGCGAGAGCGATATTGAGGACTGCGGCACCAGGACCAGCTGCTTCCAGGATGCTCTTGATGACTGCACTCTGGCAAAAGTATCTCTTAAAATGGATGTAGATGATGATGACTTGAAGAGAGACATAACCATACTGATGGAGATAACTGGCTATGATGATGACGAGGAGACCTGCGCTGTGGACTTTGAGTTTGATGATATTGATGTTGAGTTCACAAGCGAGTATAGAGCTGAGCTTATAGCTGGTGGAGATACTGAAGATGATGTAGATGACAGAGAAGAGAATGAGAATGATGATTATGATGATTATGAAGGCGACTCAGGTGACTGCAATTTTGCAGATGATGAGATAGATGGAGTAAATACAGTGCTTGAGAACTGGATTGATGATGACTTTGATGTTGATGACTTCAACAGCTATGACTGCGATGGGAATTTCTTTGATTATAATGGGTAATCTACTGATTCTGGTTTCTATCCTTTATTAATACAATAAACTATTCTTTTGCCTAACTTGATTGATGTCTGCACTTGAGAAAGCATATCATTGTGCACATTAATCCTAGCTCCGCCTGACCAGGACGCACTCCAGAAGTGGCGGAGTGAGGCTGGTCAGTCATGACCTGTCTGACTTCAAAGGAAATGAAGCTTCACCTCGCCATATCAAGTTGCAGAAAAGTCAGGCGAGGCGAGGAAGAAATCCACAAACATTCTATTACACTTTGGGTTATCAGATCAAGAATTAATTTTTAGGGATATATTATTAACACTTTCATCAGAATCCCTTAACAATCTTTGCAAAACTCTCTGCATCCAGGCTTGCTCCGCCTACCAGGCCGCCGTTGATGTCTGGCTGGGCCATGAGCTCTTTTACATTGTCAGGCTTCATAGATCCTCCATAAAGGATTCTTGTGCTCTCTGCTGTCTTGTCATCAAATAATATGTTTAGAATATATCTTATGAACTTGTGCATCTCCTGGGCATCATTTGTTGTAGCTGGCTTATGATTTGGATTTCCTGAGCTTATTGCCCATATAGGTTCATATGCAATTGTGACAAATTTCATATCAGCTTTTTTCACTCCTTTCAGGCCTTTCTCAAGCTGTTGCTCAACAACAGTCTCCTGCTTTCCTGCTTTCCTCTGTTCAAGACTCTCTCCTACACAGAGTATCACATTCAGCTCATCAGCAAGGCTTGATCTTATCTTTTTGTTCACTGTCTCATCAGACTCATTGAAATATTCTCTTCTTTCAGAGTGTCCTATTATCACATAATCGCAGCCTACATCTTTCAGCATTTCAGGCGCAACCTCTCCTGTGAAAGCGCCTTTCTCTTCCCAGAACACATCCTGGGCTCCGAGCAGGATATTGGTGCCTTTTATCACATGATGGACTTTATCTAATGCAGTGAAAGGAGGACAGATGAGAATATCCTTGTCAGTTATTCCCTGAAGGATTATCTTGAGCCTTGCTGCTGTCTCAACAGCTTCCTCAACTGTCTTGTTGAGCTTCCAGTTTCCAGCTATCAATGGCTTCATGATACTAAGGCACTCAAATAGGTTTATTAATCTTTTGATTCTGATTCAGTCTTCAATCTTTCAAGAGAAAGTATTTATACAACCTCATTGATTCAGACTGCTTTATGGAAATTGCAATCATGATTCTCAGATTAGGGATAACTTTTGTATTGTCATTCATATTCGGTCTTGAGAGGCAGCGCGCCCACAAACCTACAGGCTTTGGAACTTTCATCTTTGTTGCAATAGGCTCTTGTGCACTTGCAATCACAGCTATAACAATGAATTCTGAGAATCCATTGCCTCTCCTCAGCGCTATTGTGACTGGAATAGGTTTCCTTGGTGCAGGAGCTCTTATCAAGACAACTGACAAGATATTCGGATTCACTACAGCAGCAAGCATATGGGTCTTTGCCATACTTGGCCTTATAATCGGCGTAGGATATTACCTGATAGGCATCATGTTATACCTCTTGATCTGGTTCATAATTTTCTTTGATAATTTCCTTGAGAGCAGAGGTATTGGCTCGTATCAGAGGAAGCTGACTATCCTGACAAACAAGATAATCAAAGAGAGCGATCTTAAACAGCTTATCAGATCCCGCACAAGCAAGCAAAAGCTGATAAGTGTTAATATAGACAAGAAGAACAAGAGTCTTTGCATAACCTATCTTATTGAAGGTTCAAAGGATGAGATAAACAAGATCCCTCAAATGCTGTTTGACAAGGACTGGTTTGAATCATGCAGATTAGAATAAGTCTCTTTTATATTTATCATTTTATTTAATCTCAGATTAACTCTCTGATATATTATTCTCTGATTATCTGTAGAAAAAGCCCTCATCGCCGCCTTTTCAGGCAGCGGAATAGGCTTGTCATAGGAATTACCCCAAGAATCTAATCTGTTGTTGCAGTACTTATTGGTTCTAGAGGTTGATAGTTTCTAGATCCTTGAATCTGTAAGCTTTCATATGTTTTATTCACAAGTCTTTGTCTCATTGAATCATCAACTGGAGTGACAACTTCTATTGAAGGGATCATTGTGCCTGATTTATTCCTGCTTGGAAAGCCATCTTCATTCCTGTATGATCTATACACTATTGTGCTTGAGTTATTATCATAGAACAGCTCTTCAGAAAGGCCAAGATAATCAAACAGAGCCAGCTTTCCTTTGCCGCTCTCCTTTAATATTATCACTTTGACTCCTGGAAATGCTTTGGGTATTATTGGAGCAATTCCTGTCCTTGTGCCTACATCATATACAGATCCTCCTTCATGGTCAAAGTCAGGCGGTAGATCCCTTTCTAGTACCTCTTCAAGGTCTATTCCAGGATAATTGTTCCTTAAATCTCCTTTGTATCTTGTGACCTCTCCTGTTGTCTGTGTGTAGAAATATACCCAGTCCTTGTCTGGCTGTCTGCCATGCCTTAAGAAATAATCAAGGAACTGTTTGTCAGAATCTATCCTTTCTTTCTCCCTGAATCCCTGTCTTGGCCTGTTCACCATCTCCTTTGCTTTCTCAAGCACAATCGGGCCGTCATAGACAAATATCAATCCGCCTATTGTCTTATCCTCAGCTTTTGGATGGTACTGTTCTGAGCCATCTCTCTGGTCTGATAAGACTTTTATCATGTAATACTGTGCAAGTATCTCAAATGGG
>JAHJCS010000232.1 GCA_018812465.1 Nanobdellota archaeon
ATCCACAGCAGGAAGGCCAGGAAGTTATCATGACAGGCTCTGTCAGGTTTGATAATGGAAGCCTTGTGCCAGAAGAGTTTGTTACTCTGGTGCTGCCTGACACAACAATCGCAGTTGCTCTTGATAGTGTAACAGGAGCTTTCACTCACACAGGAGTATTTGCAGCAGGAAATCATGATATAACAGCAACAATCACCCCAGAGAATGGATTCACATTTGATGATACAGTGACTCTTGTGATAAATGCTAATGCAGCCCCTCCAGGTGATAATGGAGATGGTGACGGAGACGATGATGACCCTGATGGAGGCGGAAACTTTGCCTGTCCTGTTGATGAATGCTATGAGAACAACGAGTGCGTGCCTTGCACTGAGACAAATAACAACAACCAGAACAATAATGGCAACAATAACAACCTAGATAACACATTCCTTGGAGACGGAGACTCAGGACTTGTATATTACTGCGGAGATGGAGACTGCGATTACACAGAGAACTGCAACAAGTGCGCAGAGGACTGCGGAGAATGCAAGGAATGCGACAAGGACAGTGAATGCGGAAAAGGCAAGAAATGCAATAATGGCAAGTGTATAGGGCAGCAGGGATGGGCAGGTAAAGCAACAGGATTCCTGAACTTTAGCAGGATAAACACCTCATTATTCTGGTGGGCTGTTTTGATACTACTCTCAATAATGTTTGTGCTTGCTTACTTAAGGAAGAGAGGCACACCAGGATTCAGCAAAGAAGACACAATGGGTCTTGATGATTATATAGACAACATTAATAGAAAGCAATAAATACTTCTTTGTTTTTCTTGTTCATAATGGTCTTAGAATCAATAAAGATAAAGTGGATCAAGCACAGGCCGTACATAGCCTTCTTCTTTGGCTTGATCTATACAATCATAGGATACTTTGTTGCATTTATATTCTTCAAGAGCTACATTTCAATAGCAATGCTTTTCTTGTCAACTCTTCTTGTTGTGCCGTCTCTTGTCAAGCTTCTTGATCTGGAGGAATCTCTTGAAAGCAGGTATGGATTAAGGCATTTTTTCAGTGAGCACAAGGATATTGTTGAAGCATATATATTCCTTTTCATAGGAGTGTTTATAGGTTATCTTATGCTAGGATTCTTTATGTCAGCAGAGCATTACTTGACTGCTTTTGAGTTCCAGAGGGACTTCCTGATAGGCCAGGAAGGCCTTAGCGGAGAGCTCATAGGAAACTTTATGAACACACCATTTGAGCCCCAGATAGCTGATGTATTCAGTGTCCTGACAAACAACCTGATTGTTGCGATAATACTGTTCATCCTATCCCTAGTATATGGAGCAGGAGCAATATTTCTTATAATCTTCAATGCAAGCATATTCGCAAGTTTCATAACATTTGTGATAGACCACCTTGCAGATAAAGCATCCACTGCTTTTGCGATTCTTGGAGTATTCTCAATACATATGATACCTGAAGTCTCTGGATTCCTTCTGGCAGCTATATCAGGAGGAGTTGTCTCAAAAGCATTGATGAAAGAGAAACTGGGAGGAAGAGGATTCTCTAATGTGATAACTGATGCAACAGCCCTTCTTTTTGTCTCGTGCCTGATGATAATATTTGCAGCATTCCTGGAAGTGTATGTCACACCATTCCTTTTCAAGATGATTGGATGATAACTTTGTTTTCTGCTGTTTAAGTATGATCCCAAACATTTAGTGATTATTAATATTCTGGAGGGTTCAGGCATCAGGGAGCAGTGGCTGGATAAAAGAATCGGCTGTTCGTCTAAATAAGAATGATTCAATAATAATAAAAATTTGACCATTGATATTATAGCAAGTCCTAACCGCGCCCTCAAGGGTGCGGCATTAACGGACTTGCATCTTACATGGTCAAATTTTTAGTCTTGAAAATGCTCAAAAATTGCAAAGCAATTTTTGGCATGCTGAAAATCTTTGATTTTCACCATTTCGACCTGAAGGTCAGGGTATTGCACCCCTGGAAAATTTCTCCCTCAAGTCGAAATTTTCAATAAGCTTTTTAAAAGAAGGCTTTCTTAGATGAGGTATGAAGAGAATAACCATATACG
>JAHJCS010000233.1 GCA_018812465.1 Nanobdellota archaeon
ACAATGTCCCGCTGATCCCAGGGATTGAGGTCTCTACAAAGCAAGGCCCGCATCTTCTTGTATATTTCTACAGCCCAGGAGACATGAGATGCTTCTATGATAGATATGTCAAGAACAACAAGAGAAAGAATCCTTACATGGCATTGAACACAAGCGCAGAAGATATTGTGCAAGGAGCCAAGGAGAATAATGGCCTGGTATCAGTAGCGCACCCAAGGGCAATAACAACATGGGACCTGCAAAGGAAAGTTGACAAAGGAGTTATAGAAAAGAGTGTATTGAGAGATATCCCCTGCGCTGAAGTCATCTGCGGACTTCTTATGAGAAAGATGAATCTCCGCGCTGTCCAATGGGCAGAAGAGAGGAATATGGGAATCACAGGAGGAAGCGACGGCCACACACTCATAAAACTAGGCTCTGTTGTGACTTATTCAAAAGCAGACAGCATCAACTCTTTCCTTGATTCAATAAGAAATAAGCAGAGCTATGTTGCAGGCAAAGAGACCAAGATGCTTCCAAGAGCTTACTCATACTCAAAGGCAATAACAAAGCACTCAAGGTTTATAGGGCCGTCTGTGCAGATCCATTCAAAGCTGCTCTTCAGAGACAGCTATAGGAACCTGAAAGAAAAGATAAAGAATGGAAGTAAGAGAGTAAGTATGATTGCAGGTCGCCGCTGACTGATTTCTTTGAGCAGAGTATTACCGCAAAGATTTTTATATTGATATTATATAACATACATAATGCCTCTCTAGTATAATGGATAGTAAATTGGGAGCGTGTTACGAACAGGAAATCAAAGATTTCCTTAGTTCCGAAAGACAAGCTTTCGTAACCTACCCTCGGACGCAATGCTAAGTGGGACATTCTCGCTGCGCTCGAAGTCCCACGACCGGCAAAGATTTTTATATGGATATTATATAACATACATAATGCCTCTCTAGTATAATGGATAGTACATTGGGTTGCGGTCCTGAAGATCGGGGTTCGATTCCTCGGAGAGGCGTATCCTGTTTAAAGTATACTAGGATAGCTGTTTGTAGCGCATATATATTTAGGCTTAAACCTGATCGTGGGGTTGAGCGAAGCGATACCCCACCTGACAATCGTCGTCAAGGGGCGAAACCGTTGCGCAGGTTCGATTCCTCGGAGAGGCGTTGAATATTAAGTGTACATTCTGGTTAGTATAAGATAATACTCTCGGTTTATATCTCATCCTGTATTTTATATCAAGTCTAACTCAGCAACAACAATAATGGCGGCAGACGGCCACGGCTTTGCCGTGTCCTACCGACCACCCCGGAGGGGCCAACCCCCGGTCGGCCTGCGCCCTTGTTGTTGCCTAAAAAAGAATCCTCACCTCGCCACTTGAAGTTGCAACATGATTAGGCGAGAGTAGGATTAGTCTGTATTATAAACTCTTTACCCCAATTTTCAATAATATTTATATATCATAAGGCTATAATAACACATATTCGGGGTGATTACATGAAAAAACTGATTATACCGGCATTATTGTGCACAATATTGATTCTTGCTCTGACAGCATGCAGCAGCACTTCTTCAGAGACACCAGCACCTGAGCCATATCAGCCAGCTGCAAAAGAGACACCGCAGGCAACTGCAACAGAGCCTGTGACAGCAGAACAGCCAAAGCTTCCAGAAGGAGTTGTTCCTCTAGGAAAGTATGATCTTGGAGATCCTATAACTCTTAAGTATACTATAGACCCAGAAGATATGGGGATGGTAGAGACAGCAACATTTGATATAAGGAATGCAGGAGACAAGACAATAAAACCAGTCATTATATTTTATGTAGGAGGAGAAAGTGATTCTGCAGTGAAAAGGTTTGAGTATGATGAGCTTCCTCCAGGATACAAGATGCTTAAGACAGAGGAAGTCAATATGAAAGTGTCAGGACTGCATGAGAACAATGCAATAAAAGCAACACTCAGGAACGGCCTTGATAATGACAAGCTCATAGGAGAACAGAACCTGAATTATCAGGCAAAACCTTCATTTGACTCAGACTGAGAACTGTTTATTTTTAATTTCTTTTATTTACCTCTTATCTTACTGAATAATCCTATTTAGCATTATATAAATTTAGAGAATAAAGATAAAGAATAGGTGTAATCATCTTGGCCTAAATGGCTCAGGTGACAGGTATCAGGAAACAGTGGCTGGATGAATGTCAGCATTAATATTACTTCTTTTGGTTATAATACAGATCTTCTACAAAATCTATTTCAGATGCCTCATCTGCTCCTTTGTCATCCCTCAGCTTGACAAGCCTTGGGAACCTCAGAGCATATCCTGAGGAATATGTAGGTGATTTCTGTATCTCTTCATAGTTTATCTCGATTATTATCCTGGGTTTTATCTTCACAATACGTCCTTTCTCCTCTGTGATCAAAGGTTTCAGCATCTCAGTCAGTTGCTCAAAAGTGACACCAGACCCTTCAAGCTCTTTTATTCCAGTGCCTACTCTGCCTATCTCAAGGAATTCTCCTGTGTCAGTATCCCTGCACGCGAGTATGAAACTGCTCAGCCATCCGCTTCTCTTGCCAGTGCCCCACTCTGCACCCACAATCACAAGGTCAAGAGTCTCCATGACAGGCTTGACTTTCACGCCAAATCCCACTCTGCTGCCTGGCTTGTATATTCCATCGAGCTTCTTTACCATGATGCCTTCTTCTCCTGCATCAAGGCTCTGCTTGTAGAACTTCTCTGCTTTCTTGAGATCATCAGTTATTATCTGCTTTGCAAGGAGTATCTTCTTGGGCTCCTGTTTGATCATCTTCTCAAGTATGTCTCTTCTTTTTAGGTAAGGCTCTTTCATCATGTTCTTGCCATTATAGCTTACTATGTCAAACACATTCAGCTCAACAGGGAATTTCTGGGCCATCTCATCGATGTTATGCTTTCTTTTTATCCTCTGGCTTATGCTCTGGAAAGGAAGATATTTTCCTGTCTTCTGATCAAAACCCACAGCCTCAGAATCTATTATGAACTCATCAGCCCGGACATTATTCTTCACGCACTCAAGCACATCGGGAAACTGTTTTGTGACTTCTTCTAGACGTCTTGTGTAAAGAATAATCTTACCTGACTTCTTGTGGGCCTGGATCCTGAAACCATCATACTTGAACTCAAGCGCAGCAGGCTTTCCCACTCGCTCAAATGCGTTCTCAATTCCAGTTGCTTTCTGGTAGAGCATGACTTTGATTGGCTTGCCTGTGCGCAGCTTTATCTTGCCAAGACCCTCAAGCCCTGATTTTTTTACTGCTTCGGCAACAGCGCTGAAGTCATTGCATACATTGTAAGCAGACTGCACTGCTTCTGAGTATTCATTATATTTCTCCCTGCTCTCTGGATTGATTGACTTCTCTTTCTCATCATAATTCAGATTGATATCTTTCTCAAAGAAAGCCCACACAATAGCATCCCTTATAGTGCCGTCAGCAACTCCAACCCTGAGATCCTCAAGCACAGTCCTGATTATGTATCTTGCTTCAATTGGTGTTGAGCTTGTGAGAAGCTCTGCTATGAGCTGTACTTTCTGGTCAACTGAGCCCTGGCCTTCTAGTTCAGGAAGCTTTCTTAAATTATTGAAAACCTTTGACACAGACAGTTCTTGTGAGAACAATGTCTTCTGCTTCTTCTTGTCTATGAGCTTTTCTGCGACCTTGCCGATATCACCTATCTTCTTCCACTCTGACTCAATCTTTTCCACGCTGATGCCTGATGCTACATTCACTGCTTTGAGCACCATCCTTGCAGCAACACCAATCTTACTCTCATCCCAGGTAGGAAAAACCCTGCCCTGCAAAAGAAGGATGATTGGGGGAAGGTCATCTATGCTGGTTTTCTTAAGAAATCTTGATATTATCCAGGTCTTCTCGAGCCTCTTGGTGGTTGATTCAAGGCTCTCATAGACCATAGCAAGCTCAGAGTATTTCATGAGATATGTTGAATAAGCGGTATATATAAAGTTTATTAGATGTTAGTGCTATGAGTGATATAAGGTTTGAGCACTCTTTTCCTCGCCTCGCCTGTCCAGGCAGAACACTTGATAGTGGCGAGGTGAGGCTCTTTATAGGGGCAGCAACAACGGATGAGTACTGAGTGCAGAGGAAATTCCAGTTACACAGTTCTGGAATTTCCTTTGCGAATAGGGCAAATCTAACGCAGTGAGATTTGACCGTGTACGAATCCATTGTTGTTGCTGCCACCTTTGTTAAAAAGGAAAAACAGCGCTCAAAGAACCAAGTTATCATCAAAAACTATATAAAGGACAGTATATAAATAAGC
>JAHJCS010000234.1 GCA_018812465.1 Nanobdellota archaeon
GGGATACTCATCACTCTTTTCTACTGGAACAGTATTTGGGATCCTTCATGGAGTTTCACTTTCCTTATACTGTTCTTCTGTATGTTCTTTGCATCCATGATATCAATGAGACATGCGCCTATAGAAGCAGAGATCGCTATTGACCACCATGTGAAGAAGAGCGGAAAAAGAAAAAAATAATAAATCTATTTTTTTGAAATTTTTCCCTGACCTTCTTTCTTTGCATTCTTTGCAGGAGACCTTACCAGGCTGTTCTTGAAATCAAACTTCTCCTTGCATCGTCTGTCTTTCCAGTACACTACATGCGATGCTCTTTTCCGGTAAAGGGAAAGCGCGATACCAAGCACATCTGACTGGTACTCTGCCATGCCTTCCTGGTCCATCAGCTTCTTGGCATCTTCGATGCACTTCCTCATCAGGCTGATGTTCTCTCTCCTTGCCTTCTGCTCCTCTACAAACTCTTCTTTCTCTGTCAGGACTACTTCTTCCCATAATGGGTAAGTGCTTCCTTCTATTGTCTTTGGAAAAGATTTAAAATGCATCTTTTCACCTCCGTTTTTGATGTGATAATCCTGCAGAGAAATCTTTAAATGAGTTTGGCTTAGTAAACCGTAAAGATTCTGAGTTAAGCCAGATATTCTTCAGAAAACAAGTCTAGATACGGAAATTATACAGAATAATCATATCCCCTTCTTAAGCTCTGTTATCGCAAAAGGAGAGGATCCACCATGCCATGTGAATCTTGGCCTTATCTTTATTGAATATAATCTTTCATTAGTATCATCAAACATCACAGCTGCTCCCTTGATCCTCGGAAGATTGTCAATCTGCACATTGAGGCCTTCCCTCATGTAGCTCTGCATGAGCATGCTGAGAGCTTCAACATCAATCTTAGCTGTTATCCTGTGAGAAAGCACAGTGTCTGACTGGGTCATCACATCAGTGTGTATCTTTCCTGGCTGTTGAGTCGCAAGGATAAGGCTGATTCCTGGCTGCCTTCCTTCTCTTAGTATAGTGATCAAAGCATCAGATGCAGCGGTCTTTCCTTCCCTTGGAAGGAACTCATGTGCTTCATCGATCACCAGCCAGACCATTGGCATGGCAAGTTTTGTATCCTTCTGCTCTTCGCTGAAATAATGCGTTGCCTGATGCACTGTCTGGAATTCCTCATCTTTTCTTTCAATCATCCTTCCTATGAAAAGCTTCTTGGATATCAGGCCTACAATCAATGACTTTATCTTCCATCCTCCTGGAGTTGTTGCGTAGCAGCTCACATCAAGCACAGTCACCTGTCCGCTTGCTGCCAGATCATTAATAGGAGTTCCCTCTTTGCTGAACACTCCCCATGCTTCTGTGCTGAGCAGCCTGTTCTCAAGAGCATCTTTAACAGTCTGTTCTGACCTATTGTCTTCTCTGACTGCTTTTATCATGTCTTCTATATCATAATCTTTATTTTTCTTGTTCAATAGATAAACAATTCTCTCAATAAGGACTCCTATAGGCTCATTTGGAGTGACATCAAATGTAAGCTGCCAGTCAGAAGCATCAAGCTCTGAAGGCTTGACTGAGAATGGGTGGTCAGTAGGTATTCCCTTCTCTTTATACACATCATAATACATCTTTGGTGTGTATATCTTTACATCAAGGCCTCTTCCTTTCAAGCCCCATTTTTCCAGCATCTCTTCATCAGGCTTGTTTGGGTATTTCATGGTCCAGTAGATTCCCATTGTATCAAGAAGTATGAAGCTTAAGTTCTGTCTTACATCCTTGTCAAGGTCAGCAAGGCCTTCTGCAATGACACCCATAGTATAGGATTTTCCCCCACCTCTTTTTCCGCATATGAACACTACATGCGATGTCGCTACATCAAGAAATACATTGTTGGAGAGGGAGGTGACCCTGCCCATCTTGACATACTGCCTTCCTATAAAGATAGTCCCCCTTTTTCCGAACTTCTCTTTATCTCTCTCACTCCTGCCTACTACAATATCATACATAAACTATACTATTGGGCCTTTGATATAAATATTTATTGGAACCAAACAGTGACAACCTATAGGAGTACAACACCAAAAGATTTA
>JAHJCS010000235.1 GCA_018812465.1 Nanobdellota archaeon
ATTGAAGTAAGGTCAAATGGTGTTGGCGGAGCCTGCTGAAATTGCTTCTTCTCTATGCTGTCAATGAATGCTTTGTGACCTTTGACCTTCTTCATGACCTCTTCAGCCTTTTTCTTCTCCCAGAACTTGTCCTGAATATGATTAGCTATTATCTTCTTTCCTCGGGTAGTTCCATGAAGCTCTATCTGCCAGAAAGGCTCTGGCCTGAAAGCCTGTATATCCTTTTCTTTGTCAACTATTATCTTTAGAGCAGGTCCCTGCACTCTTCCTGAGCTAAGTATCTTGAAGCTTCCTGCTGCTTTGACAGAGAGGCTCAAAGCCCTGGAGATGTTTATTCCATAATAATAATCAAGTATATGCCTTGTCTCTCCAGCATTTGCCTGACCCCAGTCAAGATGCGGAGATGCATTCTCATATGATTTCACCAGCTCATCCTTTGTGAGTGTAGAATATTTCATCCTTCTTGCATCTTTCTTCTTGCATATGTATCTAACGACATTCAGGCCTATGACCTCACCTTCAATATCATAGTCAGTTGCCACAGTGATCTTATTTGCATCCTGGCTCAGCTTCTTGAGGGCTGTGACATATTTTGCAGAGAATTTCGCTAATTTGTTTACCAGATGAGCTGGTTTCCACTCAACATCAAAGACAGGATAGGTCCATCCTTTCTTTTCTCTTTCTTCTAAGGCAAAAAGGTGTCCTACTGCACAGCCGACAACAATATCAGTCTTGCCATGGGTTATCTTATAAGTAGGAACATGATTGATGTCTTCCTTGATAGGTTTGCCGTCTGCAAGAGCTTCTGCGATCTTCTTTGCGCTCTGCGGCTTCTCTGTGATTATCAGTTCGTAAGACATCTTTATTCACTAAGATTAGGAAGAATTAGGGGTGTGGTATAAAAAACTTTTGGATTATATATTTTTCAGTCCATATTTCAGCATAATGAATATATCTTTTTTGTTGTCTTGGTTTCCATATTCTATTTTTTCCAAACAGGCATGTTATGCTGAATATTCAAAATATTTATAAACCTGACTATATTAATGCAGGATAATATACTATGTATAATATTATATAAAAATAGAGGTGATACTTTGGTTAAGAAGAAAGTAAAACCAGCTGAGATGCATGTCAGCAGGAAATCTGCACCTATTTTTGGTGTCAGCAGGAAGGTTGGTCATTATTCATTCCTTGTTGGAGTGATCCTGGCTTTGATTCTTGGTCTGTTTTCTGAGCAGATATCTCCAAGCTGGAGTTTGAAGATAATGTTTGTGCTTGTTGTGCTAGGCCTTATTGTTGGTCTGCTGAACATACAGCATAAAGAGATGGCAGAATTCCTGCTTGCAGCAATAGCATTGATGGTTGTCGCTCCTGCTATGAATGTTGTCTCGCTTACAATAGACAAGTTCGTGTTCGGCAGCGGTGTATTCCTCAGGTCTATGCTGACATACCTGATAATCTTCATTGTGCCAGCTGTTCTTATAGTGGCTGTGAAGGTTATTGTAGAACTGGCTGAAGAGAACTGATTATTTCTTTTTTATCTTTTTTCTGTTATTTTTTCATAATATTTTTATAGAGCATTTCTTTATTGCACTCAAAAGAGGCCTAAAATGCATGATATCATAGCCATTGGTTCTGCTACTGTAGATGTTTTTGTGAATACTCATTCTGATGAGATAATCAGGGCAAGGCATCATGATTCAGAAGAGACATTGACCTGCTATCCTCTGGGATCAAAGATACTGATAAAAGAGCTTAAGTTCACCACAGGCGGAGGAGGCACTAACACTGCTGTCAGTTTCTCAAGGCTGGGTCTAAGGACAGCTTATCTTGGGAATCTTGGTGATGATGAGAATGGAAAGAAGATAATCAATGAGCTAAAGAAAGAGAAGATTGAGTTTATAGGCACCCTAAGCAAGGAGCAGACAAATTATTCAGTCATACTTGACAGCATAAAACATGACAGGACAATACTGGCTTACCGAGAGGCATCTGAGTCCCTTGACTTCAATAGGATAAAAAAGAGCAAGCTCAAGGCAAAATGGTTCTATTTCTCTTCAATGACTGGCAAGTCATTCAAAGCAGGCATAAGCCTGATGCAGTATGCAAAGAAGAATGGCATAAAAGTAGCATACAATCCAAGCACATATCAGGTGAAAGACGGAGTGAAGAAGCTCAAGCCAATACTTGAGCGCACAGATGTGCTCATATTCAATAGAGAGGAGGCAGCCATACTGCTTGGCAAGAGAGAGGATGAACGGATAACTGCCCTTCTTGAAGGAGTCAGGCAGCTTGGACCTAAGATAGTTGTTATCACAGATGGTGGCAGGGGTGCTCACTGCTCTGACGGAGTATTCTATTACTTCCTAGGCACCAGGAAGATTAGGATAGTTGAGACAACTGGTGCAGGAGATGCTTTTGCATCAAGCTTCATATCAGGGCTTGCCAAAGGAAATGATATTGAGTTCTCAATGAGGCTTGCTCTGGCCAATGCAGAGTCAGTGATCCAGCATTATGGTGCAAAGAACAAGCTTCTTACCTGGAAAGAGGCCATGAGAGAGATGAAGAAGTGCCCTAAGGTCATAAAGAGGAAGCTATAATAAAATGCCTATCCAAGTTAAGAAAGAACTGGAGATAATCAGGAAGAAAGAAGAGAAGATTGTCTTCAGAGTAGGCAGATTTAAGGTAAGGAGAAAGCTCTTCTTCAGCATATTATTGAGTGTGCTTGTTGCTGTGATGACATTCAATAAGGTCAGAGTGCTGCATGAATCAGGCCAGAGCATATCAAATATCATGCTTGCAATCACATCCCTTGTCTGTTTTGTATCTTTATACCTTGCGATAATCAGGAA
>JAHJCS010000236.1 GCA_018812465.1 Nanobdellota archaeon
CAGGGCGGCGTTTGTTAAGAGTCGGCAGCAATAAGGATGAGTACTGAGTGCAGAGGAAAAATCAGTTACACCGTTCTGATTTTTCCTTTGCGAATAGGACAAATCGAACGAAGTGAGATTTGGCCGTGTACGAATCCAATGTTGTTGCTGCCGACTTTAATCCTAAATAATTATTCCTGACATGGAATATCTATTTTTGACATTATCAGAATAAATGCTACAAAGAATAATACTTAGAACAAATCTATCCTCTGCAAGGCAAGTTGGGGTCTTGTCTTACACTAGAATCTCTTTTTCTACTGCAAAGATCTTATCGCACTCATCGCAGTAATACACTTCATGACCTATCTGCCTTGCATCTTCTCCGCATTCCTGGCATCTGACTTCCATGTTGCACCCCCTTTGGAAGTTATCTATATTATATATAATAGACTTTGAAGTATATAAATATTGTGCATATACCTTGGAAAAGACCTTAGGCAACTGAGTAATAATCCTCAAGCACAAGCTTGTCCATATTCTCAAGATTCCTTATAGAATACAGTCTTCCCTTGCCTATCTCAACTATCTTCTTGGCAAGCTCCTCTCCTTTGCTGTTCAGGTTTATTCCAACAATTGATATTGTTATATCTGCATTGGCTGCAATGCCTGCTGCTTCAAGAGTCTCTTTCTCTGGCTCATGTCCTGCAGTGGGCATAGCATCTGTCAGAAGTATAAGGTGTCTTGTGGCATCATCATTTGGGAACATCTCAATAGCCTTCTTAAGTGTCTTTACCAAGTCAGTCTTTTTTGATGCTCTGATCTGCACTATCTCTTTGAGAAGCCTTGTGAAGTCCATTGTTGGCATGACCTCTGATTTTATGTCTTCGCCAAATATTATCAAGCCTACTTTGTCCTTGTTAGAAATTGCTTTGTATGCAAGAGCAATCCCTGCTTTCTTGCATGAGCCTATCTTCTCTCCTTTCATTGATCCAGAAGCATCTATAGCATAGATTATGTTCACCTGGCCTTTGCTCTGCCGTTCAAAAGTCCTAAGGTCACCTGGCATCAGGTCATTATGGCCTCTTCTTATCGCTGTCCTTATGCTTCTATGGATAGCGATGTCCTTGTACCTGTCGCCTTTCCTGAATTCTTTTATGCTCTCTTTTCCGCCGTAATGTGACTGCCTTTTGTGAGTCTTTTGTCCTGCAAATCCCTTTGGTATGATATTATCCAGCTCTTCTGTGTACATGACAAGAGAAGCAAGCTCTATTCCTTTTTCAGTAATATTGAATTTCTTGTCTATTATGCCCTCATCAGAGAGTTCTTTTAGGTTCTTCTTCAGATTGCTCTTCAGCACTTTCTGGAACTCAGGGATATTGATATTCTTTTCGATGTAATCAGGCTCTTCTCCAAATAGTTCTCTTAGAATTGACTGGCCGAATATCTTCTCTGCCAGCTTGTAGCTATCCACCAGCTGTTCAAACATGATATCAGGAGTGAATGAATTTATTCCCATGTCAAGCGCAGACTCCACCAGCTTTCCTTTGTCTATTGTGTCTTTGTCTGCTTCAATCACTGAGTGCATGAGCTTGTCATCTACATTCTGCATCTTGAGCTTGCCAGAGACTTCCTCTGCTTTGCTCATCTCAGAAATCTTTCTGCTTGCGCTACGCCAAATCACCTTTTTCCGTATCTTTAAGACTAGCCTCTTTTATTCTTTGGTCTTTGGAGAATCTCTTGAGCTCATCTCTCACAAAATCTTCAGCTGATTTGAGATACTGCATGGATGGTTTGAGCTTTATCCTGTGACTCAGCACAGATACAATTGCCTCTTCAATATCATCCCATTCAACAGCTTTTCTTTTCTTCAGCAAAGCATTGGACTGTGACCTCTCGAACAACCCAAGGCTTGCTCTCACTCCTGGTTTCTTCTCAAGGTCCTTGCTCTCCCTGAGTGTCCTGACAAACATCACCATCATATGCACAAGCTCATTGCTCAGCTTCACATCAAGCTTCTTTGCTTTTGTAGACACAACCTCTGTCTCTATCTCTGCTGACTCAGGATAATCCATATAAAGCACATCAAATCTGTCAAGCAGAACATCACTTAGTTTCTCTGTGGATGAATCCTCAGGATTCATAGTTGCGATGAAGATGAAATCAGCATCAAAGTCAACATCATAACCTCCTAATGTGACTTTCCTTTCTTCAAGAACCTGAAGCAATGCATTCTGGAGCTTCTCAGGGCACCTGTTCAGCTCATCAAAGAATAGTACTCCCTTGTCTGCCTTGAATATCTTTCCTGGAGTGAAAGCCTCTTTACTCATTGGCCCGAATTTCAGTGCTTTGATAGGATCAATATCTCCCATAAGATCCTCAACAGTCAGGTCAGGACTGCCCTGGATCCTGACAAAGTTTCCTGAGTCTTTCTTTGCAGGAAGAAGATTTGCTATATTCTTTGCCAATGTTGTCTTGCCAACACCAGCAGGCCCTACAATGATGATATTCCTTCCCATAATCAGGGCTGACTTCAGGCCTTTCTTGACCTCAGACTGGCCCAGAATCTCAGTAAACGGGTCTTTATCCCCTAATAGTATCTGTTTTATCTTTTCATGGATCATTTTGTTGCCTCCTGTTGCTTTTTGTATATCATCTTTATATATGCACCATATACAGCAATATGGCAGAGTACACAAGAAAAAGGGGTTTATAAGCTTTTGGGTTTTACCCTATTCTACCCTTTTTATACTGGCTTTTTTGTACTCATCTATCTTCTTTATCATATTATCAAACCTTTTATCTGCACAGAAGAAATTCCTGCAGGATTGAGGTCTTGTCTTATGAATAGAGCATCTTCCTTCTTTCAGATACATGCAGCTTCCATCATCATTCGGCATGATTATATTAGCTCCGCACATCTCTGCTTCTTTGAAATCTTCAACCAGCCCGAACTCTTCAAACTCTGTCCTGTACCTGCCTGACTTGTATTCCTCTTCTGTGAGGTTTATCCTGAATAGCCTGCAGCAGACTCCGCATTTAGAGCATTTCATGGTATAATCATATCTGAGGTATTTGACTTATTTAAATCATTCGAAATAATCTTCATAGCAGAAATTCTGCTCACTAAATGAG
>JAHJCS010000237.1 GCA_018812465.1 Nanobdellota archaeon
ACTTATTGCCCCTGTAAAAAGAACCCCTGTCGCTGACTGTATCTTCTTTGGAACCCATACCGACCATCATACAGTAAAATGGAATGGAAAGGAATGGGAAGGTTTTGACTTTGATGAGAACCAAGAGATTGATGTATATCGCGGGTTTGGTGAATATTATTGTAATGTTCTTGTCAAAGAGTTTAGGCTTAAGGACTCTGGCCTGAGCATGGAAGATGTTCAAAGGACTCCTCCAGAGAAACTTCTTCAGAAAGGTTTGTGGAGTGCATGTGATCATTATCAGAAGTGTGATGTCAGAGAGAATCCTCTGATAAGAATAGACCAGTTTGACACTCTATACTGCAGATATTATCAGTACATAAATGATAGATGTCCTGTTGAGGTAATGCTTTCAAGAGATAAGACATGATTCACAAACAGATTGATAAGAATGGAGGTATATAAGAATGAAGTCTAAATATATGAAGAAGCAGTGTATAGACCCGGATTATTTTGATATAGTCACAAAAGGAGTTATTGAAGATATGAATCTTCAGCAGTTAAATGAGAGTATATTATCTTATAAAATACAGAACAGCTTATTAATGCCTGTCAAAAAGAGTATCCCTACAAGAATAGAAGACAGATGCTACACCCTTGACTGGAATGGAAAGCAATGGAATTTCACTGAATGGGATATTGATAATGAAAGAGCATATCCCCTAGATTTGGATAACAACAGCTATGAGATGTTTGTCAAAGAGTTTAGGCTTGAAGAGAGCAGACTCTCACAGGAGCAGATGGTAATGATGTCTCCTCAGGAGCTTGTTATAAAAGGAAACTGGAGAGCATGTGATTATTATGGTATATGTGAAGCAAAGACAGACCCTGCAATAAAGTTAGAGAGTTTTGACAAAGAATATTGCGAATCATACCAGTATGTGCTTGATATATGCCCTCTTGAAAGAATGCTGTTATCTGCAAAGATAAGGGACCTGCCCAGAATCAAAGAAGAGTTAGCAGAAAAGAATCATGAAGATCTGATTAAGAGCTTTATAAAGAAGATAAATAAAATCAGTTCTTTAGAAGGCAAGCTTTACGCATTAACCGGAATCTATTCTTATGAGGATGGCGCATTAAAACAGTTTCTTAAGAACCTCCATCTAGAGACAAAAAAGGATGTAAGGAACAATTGGTTTAGTTATACAGAGGATGGAGATGAAGGTGTGAAAGAAGTCTTAGAAGTGACTACAATGAGAGTGTATTATGGTGTGGGTAATAAAGAAGAGAATATTATCTTTTGCGAAGTGGATGAGAAGATATTAAGTAAGATGAAAGACCCCAGCAAAGCATATAGTGAGTATAAAGATTCTGATGGCAGGACTTACAGAGAGATTATAAAAAATGCAGTATTACAATTGAAGAGAGAATATCTAGAAAACATCGCAAAGCAATATTTTGCAGGTGAGAAAAAAGAAGTGATTAATAACTCAATTATACAGATAAAGCCGCTCAAAGGCTCTCCTAAAGATGAATATTGTGTTGCATTAAGCGTATCAAATAGGATTGTGCCAGGCATAGAGGATTTCTTTTTTCACATAAACTCATCAGGAGAAGTTATGGGCAGGCACTATGAGAGTTATACAGACTCGCAATATCAAAATAACAAAGCGATGATATGTCCTGGCTGCAGGACAAAGTTTATTGTATATAACCAGAGGTGAGACAATGTCAGAGATACCTGAAATGATGAAAGTATTGGGAATAAACAAGAATCTTGATGCAATACTTGACCAGTTTGTAGGCAACTGGAAAGTCAAATCATATAATCGGGCCAAGTACAGGGAATTATGGCAGGAATTCCTTCCAAAAGAGAGCTATAATGAGGAGACAAAGATATGGGATGTCATACATGAACCATGGAGTGTGGCTTATGTCCCTCAGGTAGCCATAAGAGTGACAATGGATAATTCTGAGCAAGAGAATAAAGAATCTGTCCCTTATTTCATAATGGTTCTGAACAATGCAAGGGATTCAAGGCCACAAACTCCTCTTAAGGATGGTGTTGACCTTTTACAGCAGAATATAATAGATAAAGGAATGATTATTGCCAAGATAGATGATTTCCTGCTATGCCCTAATGGCTTCCCTTATCATGACTATGCTTCATTACTGATAAGCGAAAGGCCAAGAAGACAGGAAAAAGTCACAGCAGAAGACATAACAACATGGATAAAGTTCTCTTTCCTCACAGACCAGTATGTGTTCTTCAACTCACTGCATGCAGGAGCTTCCAGACCTGAGAGATTCCACGCGCAAGTCGTGGATCCTGATGCGATACATTATGAGGGAAAGTCAATTGATTACCCCATAATAAATGCAAAGAGAAACAAGGTAAGGGGAGGCGTTTATGAGATAGATAATTTCCCTGCAGATGCGCTGATGTTCACAGGAAAATCAGCACCCCATAATGCTGCACAACTTGTGAGTCATCTTGAGAGTTATGGATATCCATACAATGTTGTCATTAAGAATGAAGATGTTTTTGTTATAGGAAGAAACCAAAAGAGGGAGAGATCTGACTGTATAGGCAAGAAGCTTGGAGGATATGAATGCTCAGGAGTAATATTAGTAGGCAATGTAGAAGAGCCTATATTCGGTGAAGTTGGCATAAAGAAAATAATACATGGCAGTGAAGTCTTCAGCGAGCTTACATATGCTGTGTTATGGAGCAATATTGAGGCTGCAAGCATGGCCAAGGGCACATTGAAGAATTATATAAAATGATACAAAGTATGTCCCTTTAGGGTTACTAATGACTTAAAGACAAGGGAAAAGAAATAAATAAGAGTGTGATAATCTATCATGAAATAATAGTGATAGAATGGCAGATGGTGAGTCTTGCGGAAAAAATGAATCAGTAGATTATCATGACTGGATCAAAATAAGCCCTCACTGCCACACAAGAGTATACTCAAGATGCGCAAGCATCACCCAATGGAATCTTGTCAGAGCAGTCTCTCAGGCAGGCATGGACGGCTTGATACTTACTGAACATCATAACAGATGGCCTGATTCTAAGATAACAGAGATGAGAGATCATTGTATTGACTCAGGATACTGCAGAGAGAATTTTCTTATAATACCTGGACAGGAGATTGAAGCCAGGGATCCTGAGAATAAACTGAATTATGGGCATGTTCTTGTGATTGGTGCAGATAAGTCTCTCATTGAGATGAATGTCAATGATCTATGCGGTCTGGCTGAGAAAGAAGGCTGGGCATTGGTTGCAGCGCACCCTGGGCAAGTGTCAGGTCTTAGCAGATTCTGGGAATATCCTATCCATGGATTTGAACTGCTCCACAGGAACCAGGACAATCATTATGTGAGAAGGCTTGCAGAAGACCATTGCTCCAATCTTGCAAAGCTTGGCTCTGATGATATACATCACTTAGGGCATGAAGGTCATTACTGCACTCTTTTTCCTAAAGGCACTAAAACAGAACAGGATATAATTCAAGCAATAAAAGATAGGATGACAGAACCATATAAATTCAAGAGATGATCAGTTCAACACAGTTCATTCTATTCTGTTCTGCTGCTCTTTGACAACATTAAGGACCAGGTTTGTCCTTGTCCTCTCAACAAACTCATAGGTCTGGATCTTCTTGAGAAAAGCATCAAGGCTTTTCCTGTTCCTGAACCTGACTATGATCTGAGAGTCAAAGTCGCCTGTGACATCATAGCATGCTATGACATTCTCATGGGATGCTATCTTCTTCTCCATGAGGGCAAGCTTTCCTTTGGATATCTTGATGTCTATTATTGATACAATATCATATCCAAGCTTTTCATAATTAAGCTGGGCAGTGTACTTCTTTATCACACCCTCTTTCTCAAGGTTCTTTATCCTGTGCATGGCTGTTGCTACAGAGACCCCTACTTTCTTACAGACCTGCCTGTATGAAAGCCTGCTGTTCTCAAGCAAAGCATTTATGATGTTAAGATCAGTCTTGTCCGGCGTGTAGATATCCATCTTGGCTTAAACATATATTCATTAGTATAAATACTTTTTGGTCTTTCGTAAACATTTGTTTGATTATCATTGTTTTTATAAACATTTGTTTTATTATATCTGGAAAGATTTATAATAATGACAGCGATATATAATACCAGGTTGGTATTATGATTCATGAGAAGAGAGGGGAGCAGAGGGTGTATGACCCTATTGCCGAGAGAAATGTTCCTATCCAGGATTATGTAGAGTCCATGGAAGGCAGGATGAGGAAAGAGCGCGGGTGGGGCAGGGCTTCACTGGCAGAATCCTATCTCAAGTTTGCATTAAATGACGGCTCATGCTCATA
>JAHJCS010000238.1 GCA_018812465.1 Nanobdellota archaeon
ACCCTAGAATTGTCTGAACAAGATCAAGGTTCAGCAATCCAACAAGACCCCAATTAAGGCCTCCTACAATAACCAGGACCAGAGCAATCCAGTCCAGAACTTCAAGCTTTGCCATAAAATCACCTCTATGGTTTATATACAAAAAACTAAGGGATTAGAGTATATAAAGGTTATGGGCATACACCGAGGATTCTAAAAGATTTAACAAGTAACTTTTATATAGGAGTTAAAGAAATGTTGCATTATGGAAATGCCAGTTATAACCGCAACAAGGATTGAATATCTAAGTTATACACCAGATAAGAGGACCATGTCTCAAGGCTGCACTCCTGCTGCAAAGATCATATTAGTTCCGCCGTATGTGCTGAACTTTGCTGACCCTGAACAGTATATTGAGGCTATGGGTAAGATTGAGATTATCAAAGAAAGCCCAAAAGGGATTATTATTGATGAAAAAGCCTCGCTTGAGGAGAGAACCAGGATACTGGAGAGGTCTCCCAGGATCATGTGCTTTGGCTGCATTAATACATTATTTGTCAAAAATCCTGAGAATGGAGCAGATATCTATGAGAGATGGGACAGCAGAAGGATCAAGCCGTTCTCTAAAGAGGATTATGTTCTTGGACTGCCTGCGGCAGCAGCATATCTTGGATACACACAGAAGAGGGTCAGTCAGGCAGTAGCTGAAAGAAATCTTTTGAGTTATACAGCAGAAGGAGATAAGAATAGGTTCAAGAGGTTAGTGCAGAACCATCCTGTCTTCCTGCTCAAAGACCTGAACAAAATAAGGAAGGCATCATGATTAAACCTGAATATTACAGGGAGCTTGTATCTCAGCTCAAGAAGAAACATCTCTCAAAAGACAAGATAGCAAATCTCAAGAGAGAGCTTGCAAAGAAATACAGGATGAACAGGTTTCCAACAGATATAGAGATATTCCTGAATGCAGAGCCTTCTGATATAGAGTATCTCAGGCAGCTTCAGACAAAGCCTACACGAAGCCTTTCAGGTGTTGCAGTTGTCGCTGTGATGACAAAGCCTTTCAGATGCCCTCATGGAAAATGCGCAATATGTCCAGGAGGACCTGATTCTGCATTTGGTGAAGTGCCGCAGAGCTATACTGGAAAAGAACCAGCTACAATGAGAGCAATTCGCGCAGGATTTGACCCATACTTTCAGGTGTTCAACAGGCTTGAGCAGTATGTTGTCTCAGGACATGTTCCTGACAAGATAGAGCTGATAATTATGGGAGGAACATTCCCCTCATTCCCAAAGAGATACCAGGATGGCTTTGTCAAGTACTGCTTCAAAGCGATGAATGATTTCTCAGGAATGTTCTTCAGGAAAGGAGAGCTTGACATTCTCTCTTTCAAGAAGTTTTTTGGCCTTCCTGGTGAAGTAGGAGATCCTACAAGGACAAGAATGATACACGCAAAACTGAAAAAGCTCAAGAAAAAGACAAGCCTTGTAAAAGAGCAGAAAAAGAATGAAAAAGCAAAAATAAGATGTATAGGAATGACTATAGAGACCAGGCCTGATTATGCAGGAGAAGAGCATGCAGAACAGATGCTCAGGTTAGGATGCACTAGAGTTGAGCTTGGTGTGCAGTCAGTGTATGATGATCTGCTTGAGAATATTGAGAGAGGGCATACTGTGAAAGACAGTATAGATGCCACAAGGGCGCTTAAGGATCTAGGATTCAAGATAAACTATCATTATATGCTTGGCCTGCCTGGTTCAGAACCTGCAAAAGACCTTCTTGGCCTGAAAGAATTGTTCTTACAACCTGAGTTCCAGCCTGACATGCTAAAGATATATCCATGTATGGTCTTGAAAGGCACAAAACTGTTCAAGGAATGGAAGAAGAAAAAGTTTGTTCCTATGGATACAAAGAAAGCAGCTGAGATAATAATAGACTTCAAAAAGAGCTGCCCAGAGTATGTCAGGATAATGAGGGTACAGAGAGATATTCCTACTTATGCAACAGAAGCAGGAGTTGACAGGACAAATCTTCGTCAGATGGTCCAGGAAGAGATGAAAAGAAAAGGCATTAAGTGCAGGTGCATAAGATGCAGGGAGATAGGAAGGCTCGCTGGGAAAGGAAAGGAAAGCATAAGGACAATCAGTTATGATGCTTCGCATGGCAAGGAGTTTTTCATATCTGCTGTGAAAGGAGATGCATTGCTTGGATTTGTCAGGATGAGATTTGCGTCGCAAAGCTTAAGAAAAGAGATAACAAAAGATTCTGCACTGATAAGAGAATTGCATGTCTACGGCGAAGCTGTTGGCGTTGGGAAAAAAGGAGTTGTGCAGCACAAAGGCATAGGAAAGAAGCTCCTAAAAGAGGCCGAGAGGATAGCCAAGAATAATGGCCGGAAGAAGATTGTTGTTATTTCTGGGATTGGAGTGAGGGAATATTATAGGAAACTAGGTTATAGGCTGGAAGGATTTTATATGGTCAGAATTCTAAGATGATTAGATTAGATAATTATAGATATCAGATAAGCAATCCCAAACATCACTGGTAGGTGCAGAAAGTATATCAGAAAAGCATGCCTTCCAAGGAACCTGACTGGAGATGACATCTGCTCTGATACATAAATCCTTTTTATCCTGAATATCCTTCTTCCTTTTGGATAAATCATATTGCCTGTGAACATGCCTAAGAACACAAGGCCTATCCAGGGCAGTATAGGATAGAGGTCAAGTGTTGATATAGGGTATCTCAAACCCAGCCACACAAGCCATGGAAAAGACAACACAAACTTCTGGATATAGATTCCAAAAGCAAGGCATGCTGCACCAAGAGCAAGATTAAGATACCTAAAGCTTATGAAAGGAGCTGCCAGGATTATAGAGATACCTATGAAGTGGAGTATACCAAAGAACACAAATGCATCAGACATGAATAGATAGGATCCTGCGGTTATTATAAGCCCCCAGCTGAATATCTTGGCTCCGCGAAGGGCAAGATAAGGCCTTGACTTCCTTC
>JAHJCS010000239.1 GCA_018812465.1 Nanobdellota archaeon
AAATAATATATGTCAATGATTATTCACATTGAAAAATGATTGGTATCATAAAATTTTTAAATGAACTTTAATACACTTATTTAGGAGGATTCAATGGTAGATTTTGTAAAAGCATATTTTAATGAACTTAAGAATACTATAGATAACGTGTCTCTTGAAGACACCAAGAAAGCTGTAGATATGATCTACAAAGCTTATAAGGAAAATAAGCAGATATTTCTGATAGGTAATGGAGGTAGTGCAGCAACTGCTTCTCATTTTGCCTGCGACCTAAATAAAGGAACTCTCCAGAGAGTATATGACAAGAATGAGAGAAGATTCAGGGTAATCTCAATGGCAGATAATGTATCTATACTCACGGCTTATGGAAATGACCTCAGCTATGATGATATATTCTCACAACAGCTGAAGAACCTTGTCAATGAAGGTGATATGGTGATTGCGATCACAGGAAGCGGCAATTCAAAAAATATACTAAATGGTCTGAAGACTGCTTCTGAAGTAGGTGCAGTAACAGTTGCTTTTCTTGGATTTGATGGTGGAGAAGCAAAGAATATGGTTGATCACTCAGTACTTGTGCCATCAAACCATTATGGAAGAATAGAGGATATCCATATGGTTCTTTGCCATCTTATATCATCTTATATAACTGAGATGAAGAAAAAAGAGAGTGCTGATGAAAAAGAGTATTGAGGGAGTTTTAAGAATGAATATTCTTGTTACAGGAAACCAGGGTTATATCGGTTCTGTCCTGACTAAGATTCTGTTGGATAAAGGATATGACCTCATTGGTATTGATGTTGGATATTATGAGACAATTGAGCCAGTTCCTCATGAATCAAGAATAACACAGATAATAAAGGATATGAGAGATATTTCTGAAGATGACTTCAAGAATGAATTAAAGGATGTTGATGCAATAATCCATCTTGCAGCTCTTTCAAATGATCCACTTGGTGAGTTCAACCAGGATCTTACCTATGATATCAATTTCAAGGCAACTGTCAATCTTGCAAAGCTCGCAAAAGCAGCTGGAGTAAAAAGATTTGTATATTCATCTTCTCAGAGCATGTATGGTATTTCAAAGACAGATGCAGAGCTTGAAGAAGACAACAGCGAGAAGAATCCAGTCACTGCTTATGCAAAGACAAAATGGGATGCAGAGCAGGAATTAAGAAAGCTAGGAGATGATGATTTTATTGTGTCATGCTTCAGACCATCAACAGTATTCGGCGCAAGCCCAAGGCTAAGATGCGATATTGTGTACAATAATCTTGTTGCTTGCGGATATACTACAGGAAAGATAGAAATATTGAGTGATGGAACACCATGGAGGCCTGTAGTTCATATTAGGGATGTGTGTAATGCTTTCATTGCAGGGATTGAAGCACCTAAAGAATTAGTAGCTAATGAATCATTCAATGTAGGCATCCCAAACGGCAATTTCACTGTCAGGGACCTAGCAGAAGCAGCCCAAAAGGTTGTTGGAGATTGTGAGCTTACATTCACTGGAGAGCATACAGATCCAAGGACATACAAAGTCTCATTCAAGAAGATACTGACACAGCTCAAGGATTATTATAAACCAGAATGGGACCTTCTAAGAGGCGGAAAAGAGCTTATTGAGCTGTTTGACAGGATTGGAATGACAGAGGAGAGGTTCAGAGGCAGAAAATGCATCAGACTGCAGCAGCTGAAGCATCTGATCTCTAAAGGAAAGATTGATGGCAATCTGAGGGAAAAAAAGGAATGAAAAAATAAGATATAAAGTAATACCAAGAAAATAAGATGACAAAAATAAGACAAGCAGTTATCCTCGCAGGAGGACTTGGAACAAGATTAAGACCGCTTACAGACACATTACCAAAGCCGATGGTTGAGTTCTATGTAAAGCCTTTTGTCATGAACCTTATTGAGATGCTAAAGAAGCAGGGCATAACAGATTTTGTATTTCTTGTAGGATATCTTAATGAGAAAGTACAGGAGTATTTTGGTGACGGCTCAAAGTTTGGTATCAGCATAAAGTATTCTGTTGGTCCTGTTGAGTGGGACACTGGCAAGAGAGTAAAAGCAGGCCAGGATACTTATGACAAACATTTCCTCTTATGCTATTGCGATAATTATGTTCCCATAAATCTGAAGAAGCTTATTGATTTCTATGATGAGAAGAAAGTTAAGATGAGTGTTCTCATCTACACAAATAAGGAGGGTTTCACAAAGAGCAACATGAAGGTCAATGACAATGGATTGGTCACAGTCTATGACAAGAAAAGACAGGCTTCTGAGCTTAGTGGCGTCGATATAGGGTTCTTTATTGTCGACAAAAAGATTGTTGAAACTATGTCTGATAATAACATCAGTTTCCAGGAGACAATACTCAATCTTATTGCTGAAAAGCAACTTGCAGGTTATCTCACAGACCATAGGTACTGCGGATTGAGCAATAATGAAAGGCTTCCACTTGTGAAAGAATTCCTCAGACCTAAGAAAGTGATATTCATTGACCGTGATGGTGTGATAAATGTTAAGGCGCCAAAAGCAGACTATGTAAAAACCTGGAAAGAGTTCAAGTTCCTGCCAGACGCTTTGGATGCAATGGAACTTCTTGTTAAAAAAGGATATGAGATGTATATCATATCGAACCAAGCAGGAATCGCAAGAGAGAAGATGACCCATGATGATCTTGCTGACATCCACAAGCATATGCTTGAGGAGATGGCAAAGAAAGGAATTGAGATAAAACAGATATACTACTGCCCTCATGGGTGGGATGAAGGATGCGAGTGCAGGAAGCCAAAGCCAGGCATGTTTTATATAGCGGCAAGAGAGCACCAGATTGATCTTTCAAAGACAACCTTTATAGGAGATGATGAAAGGGATGGAATAGCAGCAGAAGCAGCTGACATACCTTTCTATATGGTTGATGAGAATAACAGTTTTCTGGATGTTGTTAAAGTATTGTGAATAAGCAAAAATAGGTTAGATATAGCTTTAAACCCATTAAAACAGCAGTCTAGACAATGGTTGATAAAATATAATAAGAATTGTACACATTAGAAAATGGTTGCAAAATTTTCAATAAATTTAAAAAGAAGTTGAGATTCTATCATTTAGGGGGATATATGAAAAGAATTGATGAATGTAGGGTATGTGGCAACACAGAAATAAAGGAATTTCTTGACTTAGGAGACCAACCACTGGCCAATTCACTGCTTGATTCTCCTTATAACAATGATCCTGAATATCCTCTGTCTCTTTCATGGTGCCCTGGATGCAACCTGGTTCAGCTCAACCACACAGCAGATCCAGAAGAGCTGTTCTCAGAATATGTGTGGGTAACAGGCACATCAAAGACTGCCCATGATCATGCTGCAAATTTCTATAAAGAAGTCGTTAAAAGAGTGCCTAACATCCAAGAGGGTTATGTATTGGAAGCAGCAAGCAATGATGGCACATTCCTGAAACCATTTGTTGACAAAGGAATCTGGGTATTGGGTGTTGATCCTGCAAAGAACATTGTTGACATGGCTGTAAAGGCAGGCATAGATTCAGAGTGCGCTTTCTTTGGCCAGGAAGCAGTTGAGAAGATTGTAAAAGAGAAGGGTAAGGCAAAGGTAGTCTTTGCAAGGAATGTTGTTCCACATGTAGCAAATCTTCATGATTTCATAAAAGGAATGGCATCTGCTGTTGGAGAAGACGGCCTGATAATAATAGAAGCACATTATGCTAAGATAATCCTTGAGGAATTGCATTATGATTCAATATATCATGAACATCTGTGCTATTTCACGCTTAAGAGCATGGAAGCGCTGCTCAATCAATATGGAATGCATGTTGTTGATATCACAACAAGCCCAATAAGCGGAGGATCTCTTGTGTATTACATAAAAAAGAATGGAAATGACGCCAATAAAGAAAATGAAAATCCAATTGTCCAGAGATATAGGGATGAAGAACAGAGTACAAAACTCAATGAATGGGAATCATGGCAAGACTTTGCAAAAAAAACATTTGAGCACAAGAATGCTCTGCTGAAGATACTTGACCAGGCAAAAGGTTCTGTTGTAGGTTATGGAGCGAGCGCAAGAAGCTCAACAATGCTCAACTTCTGCAGGATCACCACAAAGCAGCTTCCAGTAATAGCAGACAAGAACCCATTGAAGAACAAGAAATACACAGCAGGAACACATATACCCATACTTGATCCAAAAGAGGTCATGAAGAGCAATCCAGATTATGTGTTCATACTTGCATGGAACTTCACAAGAGAAATAATGAATTATCTTAATAAAGATCTTGGTTACAAAGGCAGGTTTATAATACCCCTGCCTAACAGCCCAAAGATCATAGACAGCGGAGAATAATGCTAAATATGAAAATCAAAAAACTTGAGACAAAAGGTGTGTTTGAGATAATTCCAGAGCCTCATGAGGATGCAAGAGGATTTTTTATGAGGACTTATGATGAGGATATATTCAAGAAACAGGGTATAAGCAGGCAGTGGGTGCAGGAGAACCACTCATTCTCAAAGCAGAAAGGTGTTGTGAGAGGACTGCATTTCCAGTTCCCCCCTCATGCAGAGACTAAGCTTGTGAGGGTTGTGACAGGAGAGATATTTGTGGCCATTGTTGATCTGAGAAAGGGAGATGGTCTTGGAAAGTGGACAAGCACAATACTGTCAGCTAAGAACAAGAAGATGCTCTTTGCTCCAAGAGGAGTTGCAATGGGAATATGCACATTGAGTGAGGACTGCACACTTCTTTACAAGATGGACAACAGGTATACGCCAGAAAGCCAGGGAGCAATAAAATGGGATGATCCGGATATTGGAATTGAGTGGCCTGTAAAAAATCCAATGATATCAGATCGGGATAAGAATGCAATAAGTTTCAAGAAATTTGTTGAGAAACATGGAGGCTTTTCAGATTGAGATGATTAAAATGAAGATATTTATAACGGGAGGGACTGGTTTTATAGGAAGATATATTCTTGATAGATTAAGAAATCATGACATTCTACTACTCGTTCATGAACCAGAAGAGTTTTCTTCAGACAATATAAATAGGATATATGGAAATTTAGGAGATATTAATAGATGGAAATCAGATGTCAAGAAATTCCAGCCAGAAGCCTGTCTCCATATGGCTTGGGAGGGCATCCCTGATTATGGACCAGAATCAAGCATCAGGAATCTTGGATATGGTATTGAACTAATAAAAATGCTTGGAGAGATAGGCTGCAAGAAATTTGTCTCAACAGGATCCTGCTGGGAATATGGATCAGAAAGAGGTATGCTTAAGGAAGATGATGCAGTCAGACCAAAGAATGCTTTTTCAGCTGCAAAGAACTGCCTTCACTGGATTGGAAAGGAGATTGCAGAAAAAAATGGTATGATATTTGTCTGGACAAGGCTTTTCTATGTTTATGGCCCTGGGCAAAGGCCAGGTTCACTAATTCCATCGATTATTGACTGCATAAAAAAAGGAAAACAGCCAGATATCAAAAATCCTGGAAACCGGAATGATTTTGTATATGTAGAAGATGTTGCAGATGCTCTCAGACTCATTGTTGAGAAAGCAGATAAAAGTACAATATATAATATAGGTTCAGGAGAATCAACAAGGGTCAAGAAAGTTGCTGAGATCATTGCAGGAATATATGGAAAGGATATTGATATCGGAGAGCAGGGAGATTCTGATTTCTCTGCAGACATCTCAAGGATAAATGGATTAGGATGGTCTCCAAGAACAGGATTAGAGCAAGGAATATCAAAAATGGCAAAAAGGTGAAATCATGAGTCAGGAAATAACTTACAAGCAAGGAGAAGAAACAAGAACAGTGGATATATACACAAAAGAAGGCCTTGAAACAATGAGTATGTTATGGTCAAAGGTTTTTGTGCATAATAAATTCACTCATGAAGTTACATGGATGGGAATACCGATAATACAGTTTCCAGGAGATATTGTGATGATGCAGGAGCTTGTATGGAAGATAAAGCCTGATGTGATTGTTGAATGTGGAATAGCTCATGGAGGATCATTGATATTCTATGCTTCATTGCTTGAACTGATAGGAAACGGAAAGGTTGTTGGAATAGACATTGATATAAGAAAACATAACAGGAAAGCAATAGAATCACATCCAATGTTCAAAAGAGTTGAAATGATAGAAGGAAGCTCTATTGATGAAGATATTGTTGCACAGGTAAAGGAAAAGATAGGGGATGCAAAGACTGTGCTTGTCATACTTGATTCAAATCATTCAAAAGACCATGTTGCAAAGGAGATACAGCTCTATAAAGGGATGGTTACCCCAGGAAGCTATCTTGTCGTGACTGACGGAGCCCAGAAATTCATGTCAGACATACCTGATGGAAAACCTGAATGGACAAAGGACAATCCATGGGATGCTTTGAATGAATTCATGCAGGACAATGATGAGTTTGATATAGATCCATTCTACAACCGGCTGAAGATAACATCAAATCCTGACGGGTTCCTCAAGAAAAAAGAGAAATAAAAAAAGGTCATATAAAGATGGAAGACTGTTTCATTAAAGGAATTGAAGGAAAGAAGGTTCTTGTTACAGGAGCCACTGGAGGTATAGGTTCAGCTATCGCAAGGATATTCGGACAGCATGGAGCCCAGGTTGGAATACACTACTTCAACGCAGAGGACAAGGCAAAAGAGCTTGCTGATGAGATAAATAAGATGTGCGGCAAAGGAAAAGCAGAGATAATAAAAGGAGATCTTCTTGACCATGATGCAAGAACTGGCCTTGTTGGGTCATTTGCAAAGATATTTGGAGGGATTGATATCCTGATCAACAATGCAGGTGCAGTCTTTGACTATGAGCTGTTCACAGACCTTGAGGAGATATCATGGGACAAAACATTTGAACTGAATGCAAAGGCCCCTTTCTACCTATCTGCATCTGCTTTCAAGCATATGAAAAAAGGCGGAAGGATAATCAACATAAGCTCTGCAAATGTAAAATATGGGGGAAGCGCAAAGAGCATGCATTATAGCTCAGCAAAAGCAGCGCTTGACAACCTTACAACAGGACTTTCAAGAGAAGGGGCCAGCAAAGGCATACTTGTCAATTCAATAAGATGCGGAGTGATTGATACTGATATGAGAATAAAGATCAAAGGATATTCTGAAGAGCAGTTCAGGAAGAGAATCGACATGATACCACTTAA
>JAHJCS010000240.1 GCA_018812465.1 Nanobdellota archaeon
GCAGCATGTTGACAGCCAGCAGGGCAATTAAAAGTATTCCACTAATTGAACCTTTGCCAGGAGCCTGTTCTGCTGTGACTGCTCCGGTTGTCCCTCCCCTGATCCTGATGCTGTCAAAGCCCACATCCATCACAAACCATCTCTCTGTGAAGAGTTTTGCATAATTTAGTATGACATGCATATTATAGGTGCCTGGGTCAGCATTCTCTGTATCCCAGTAAGCATTGATTATACCTGCAGAGTTAGCTTCCAGGTCAATAGATGATGTCTTGAACTTTGTCATCTGTCTGTTCTGATGGTCTGTGATCTCAACATCAGCATAGATATCAGTCATCTTTTGGTTCCAGAGGTTCTCCAGTATAAGGTTGAATTTTGCTATCTGGCCAAGTGTGAACTTATCAACAGTCACTCCCTGCACTTCAACAATCTCTGTGCCTATGAAAAATTCTTTTTCGATAACTGCCTGCTGGTCTGCATAATAAAGTGTTATTCTGGCTTTGTACCTTCCTCTCTGTTCTGCATACACTCTTGCTTCCAGCTTGCCTTCTCCTCCTGCTTTAAGTGCAAGAATGCCTGTATCAACAACATTCTTGAGCTCTCCATAAGGATCATATATCTCAAGCACTGCCCTTATATCATCAAGATCTTCTCTGCCTCTATTATATACTGGTAATGTAAAAAGAGCATAGTTCTGGTTTTGAGGGGTTGTGATATATACCTCAGGCACTTCTGCATACTTTCCAGGGTAAGGCACATTTATCCAAATCTGGTGCACAACCTCTATAGTGGAGCCTATCATGACCTCCTCCCCCTTGCCAGTTCCTGTATCCTCAGGCAGCTGCATGACCTTGATATCTATCTTGTTCCTGCCTGGATGTTTCTTCATCTCTCCGATCATATTGACCCTCACATTGAACTGCGCCATTGATTCTGTACTGCTCATTTCCAGTGTATTTCTGCTTATCTCAACCTGCTTTGAATATTCTCCTTCTGCATACACAAGAAGCCTCATATTTTTGTTCTCATTATTTATTATATTGAACATTATATCAAGAGGTTTGCCTTCATCATAAGCCACATCTGTTCTGCCTGGGCTTATTCCAAGAGCAATCACACTGCCAGATAATATAATCATCATGATTGTGAATAACAGCATCTTTTCTGCTTTCATGTTGACATCTCTCCTGTTATTATTATCATTGAGCTCTTGGGTCCAGGAGGCTCATCAGCAGGAACTTTTATCCTTATGTCAATCTCTGCTGTGTCATTTGTGTCAGTATAGTTCAGGCTTGTTATCACGCTCTCATTCTGTGTCAGTACATAAGGCATGTCAGTCCATGCTGTGATTGAAGTCAGCCAGTCAAATGATCCTGATTCTGTTGTCCTGTTGTTTGCCTTGAACTGGAAATAGGATGTTCCTAATCCCTGAGATATCCACAATGTGTCATTCGCTCCTATCTTTACAATGTCTGCCTGGATGTTGCCGTCATTCCTTACCCCAAAAGGATCAGCAGGAGCTCCTGCATAGCTTGTGTTGTACTCATCATTTATGTTTGCAGAGCCGAAGTCAGTGAGATTTGATGTCAGCGTTATTATAAGGCTTGATGGTATTGTGAAGTTCCAGATTTCAGATGCATTTCCATAATCAAATCCATCATGGGCAATCACACTCCAGTTATAGACCCTGTCAACGCATAGTTCCTGGCTTAGCGTATAATTTGTGTCAGTTATTCCTGTGATCTCAATATTTGGGCATACTGACTGAGTTATGTTCAGTGTGTATGTCAAGGTGTCATTGTCATCATCATCTGCTGCTGTCCAGTTGAATAAAGGCATCCTGTCAAATAGAGTATTATTGCCTTTTGTCGGTGTGATAAGTGAGACATTTCCTGGCAGAGTGTTCTGTATCACAACCCACCTGTCAGATACTGAGGTTCCGTTGAGTCCATGCTCATCTATTGGCGTGACTTTTACTGTCCAGTTCTCTCCATGTTCAGTAGTCTGGTAATAGGTCATGTTTGTGTTGCCCTGATAAAGCAGATTTATCTCCTCTCCTGAGAGGCTCCTATTGTATATTCTGACCTCATCTATTGTTCCATTTATAGCTTGACCTGAGAACGCTCTTCTTCCTATCATAAGAGGTTCATTAGAGTCCTGCCTTATCTCTCCTGTAAGGCTTGTATCAGTTCCATAGATGGTTCCGTTGAGATAGATATAGCATCCTGAGGAGTTGTATACTGCAGCAATATGATACCAATTTCCTGCATTTATTTCGCTTCCTGTAGTAGTATAACAGTGATCGCTGCTTGTAGTGCCTTCTCTGAATGTCACAAACTGAAATCTGCCTGAGATTCCAGTCCACGCGTATCTTAGATCATATGCAGTCTGATAGTTCTGGCTTCCTTTTGAGAATACTCCGAATGTTGAAGTGACATTTTCTGGTTTTATCCAAGCGCTGAGTGTGAAGTCAGACTTGAAATCATAGAGATTCTCATTATCAACTACAATACCTCCTCCAGTCTGACTTAATCTCATTGCTCCATACTCACCAGATGATCCATCCGGAGTCCAGGAACCATTGCTCACAGTACCATGGCTTTCAAATCCAGAAATGTCATAAGTCCTGTTGTTTAGGTCTATACTATTGAAGGGCATGTTGAGCAGGGTGTCAGATATTCCATTCCTGTACCAGTTGTAGTTCAGCTGGACAGAGTCTCCCTCTGGATCGCTCACTCCTGTGACATATGCTGTCAGGTTATCCAATGTCCTGTTGAGATAGGTTGTGGCATTGATGAGCGCTGAGGATAATGAAGGCTGCCTGTTTGTGCTGAAATTGCTGTCAAACTCATATGTCACATTAAAAGTGTCATTCATGTAGACTGTGAAGTTTGTGATTGTAGGATATGAATCATTGACCTCTAACTCTGCCTGCCAGAGTCCATTGACAAGTGTCATCACTCCCTGCCACATTATGTCTCCTGCTGATTTCACAGTATCCCATACAATGATCCATACACTGCTGATTTCTCCTCCGACATTTGTGGCATTCACTCTTATTGTGAGGTTCTGGAAGATGCTCTCATTGATATTCACAGGCTCTGTTGTGTTAACAGTGAAATAAGGCATGTATGAAGGAGTCATATTATGGAGATTGTACACCATCTGTGTAACATTTATGCTGTTTGACCAGACTTCTGTTCCATTCAATCCATATTCATCTATAGGTGTTACTTTTACTGTCCAGTTATCTCCTCCTTGTGTTGCATCTGAATGGGTTATGTTCGTTCTATTGCTGTACAGCAGGGCGACTTCATTTGCTGAAAGGGTTCTGTTGTAGACTTTTACTTCATCAACTGTTCCATTTAGGTAGTATAATCCTTTCCAAGCTCCTATTGTGAAGCCTTCTGGTGTTGCAGCGACTCCTGATGATACCCAGCTTCCGGTCAGCTCTCCATTTGTGAATAATGCAAAGTCAGTGCTGTTGTGCACGCACATGTAATGGTTCCATTCATTCAATGTTGCTACATTGAGTCCTGCAAGGTTGATTCCATCATAGCAGAATACCCATCCAAGCTGGTTAGTAATCAGAGTGTGCGCATTTCCTGCTTGATCTCCTTGTGTTAATATTGGGCACACTTGTCCTGCACCTTGATCAAGGCATCCACCTACTTCAGTCAGTTTTACCCATGCGCCGTAGCTGAAGTCAGTTCCGTAAATGCTTTGTGGTGCTAAAATAGAGTCATCAATAGTATCAAATTCATATGCTCCAAATCCGTCATGTCCTCCTGTTTTGTTCCATCTTGCTCCTGTGATGTTTCCATGATTGTTGTTTCCTGAGAGGTCATATGTTCTGTTGTACCAGTCTGGTGCTGTCATTGGCATGTTTAGGATGTTGTCAGAAATGCCATCAATATACCAGTTGTAGTTCAGCTGTACATTATTTCCTTCTGGGTCTGTGATTGCTCCTGGGTGTGCTGTGAGGTTATCTCTTGTGAAGTTTGATGCTGAGGTTGCATTGAGCAGTGCTGAGGCTATTGTTGGCGGCTGGTTAACTGTGAAGTTTCCTTCGAATTCGTATGTTGTATTGACAGAATCGTTCACATAAATAGTGTAGTTCACATCTGTTGGGTATGATGCATTTATTGGGACATCAATCTGCCATAATCCATCTATCAGGCTCATGAGCCCTTCCCATAGGACTGTTCCTGCTGCTTTTGTTGTCTCCCATATTTTTATCCAGACAGTGTCTATGCTCCCTCCTATATTTGAGATGTTGAATCTTATTGTGAGGTTCTGGTTTGGATTTACTGGTTCTGTTTCATTGACTATTGTTCCTGTGCCTGTTATTGTCATATTGACCAGATTGTAAAGAACCTCTGTCACATTGATACTGTTGGAGAAGACTGAACTTCCATTCAGGCCATATTCATCTATTGGTGTTGCCTTGACTGTCCAGTTCTCTCCTCCTCGAGTTGCGTCTGAATGAGTTATATTTGTTCTGTTGCTATAAAGAAGTGCTATTTCATCTGCTGAGAGGCTTCTGTTGTAAATCTTTACTTCATCAATTGTTCCGTTGAATGCGCTTGTTCCATATGCTGCAGTATCATTGCCCTGCATAGCGCCTATAGTAAGATTATAATCAACTGGGTTTACGGTGACTGCTGCTGAAGCAGATCCCTCTTGGACACCGTCTACATAGAGTATGGCATCTGTTGTGTTCCATACTCCGACAACATGGTGCCAGGAGTCAGGCAATATCTGGGTTGATCCTGCTGCAGCCAAGAGATTGCTTCCATCTGACACTGTGAATCCGGTCACATTTGCAAGTCCCCATGGGAAGTTCTCATCATATTGTGCAAGCCCATATGCAGTAGTCTCTGCTGTCAGGCTTGAATTGCCTTTTACTACAATGGCATAAACCTTGTCTCCTGCAACAACAGGACCTGGCCCTCTTTTGTATATCCATGCCTCTATGCTGAAAGGCTGGGTTGTGAAATTGATGCTTGGGCTGTTCTGCACAAGTATATGATCATCAATGCCGTCAAAGTCATATGCTCCAGATCCGTCATGTCCTGCTGTGCTGTTCCATTCTGCTCTGTTCTTCTGTTCTCCATGATTATCATTTCCAGAGAGGTCATAAGTCCTGTTCAGGCTGTCTGGCGCTGTGAATGGCATATTCAGAATTGTGTCTGATGCTCCGTTCCTGTACCAGTTGTAGTTCAGTGTGACAGAGTCTGAATCAATGTCACTTATTCCTGCAGGGTTTGCTGTGAGATTGTCTGTTGTTGTGTTTGATCTTGATGTTGTGTTTAGAAGAATAGATGATATTTTAGGGGCTGTGTTGTCAAAGGTAAGCGTGATATTTATGTTTCCACTTATATTATACTGTCCTGATATATTTGTTCTTTCTGGAGAAGATACATTTATTGTGTAATTATTGAAGAGAATAGCTGTGCTTGAATTCTCCTGATAATCCAGAACTTCTTGCCTTGGAATTATTCCTCCTGATATGGTATCTGTGAAGAACTGTTTATTATTGTTCTTGTCATATCCAAGAACAGCTGCTCCAGTTATCATAGTGCCGACTGAATCATTGACCTGTCCGTCAAGATAATGGAATATGTTGAGTTTTGATCCAGCAGCAGCTCCAGCCCAAGTAATGTTAGAATATGTTACATTAGTCAGATTCCATTCACTTCCACTAGCTCCTGATGCAAAACCTAAATCAGCTGTGCTCGCTTCACTTGCATTTAATTTTCCATCTTTAAGCGTGAAATTATTTTTGCCATCAGTTACATATATCGCATTTGCATCAGAGCCATATGTTTGGATATCTATTCCATATATTCTGAGGTTCTCTGTGCCGTATACGCCTCCCACTATGTATATTCCTTTAGATCCGCTTTGATATGTTATTATCTTATTATTTGTCATA
>JAHJCS010000241.1 GCA_018812465.1 Nanobdellota archaeon
AGGATGACCTGGATATAGGAGAATCAATGACATTTGCCTATGACCTGACAGCATTACATCCTCTTGATGAGGATTTCTATTCAAAAATCATATATTTCAATTGTTATGAGAATATAGATGAGAACTCAGAATCCATATCACTGAAAGCAGAACCTTACTTTGATCTTAGGGTTAACCTGGTGGATGTCAGTTATAAGAATCAGCCAGGAGTTACAGATATTGATAACTGGGAAAGGAAAAGCTCAATATATTCAGGCAATGATATTCTACTCATTGCTGATATAGTTAATATTTATGGAGACAACAACACCCTTGATGTGCCTAAGCTGAGATTCTTCTTTCCCTCAGGAGTAAGGTATCTTGGCACAACAACAATGAGAATCTTTGGTAACTCATCTGATTCAAAATCATCATATATCAGAGTAAGCCCAGAACTGACCAGGATAGATGACCATTATTATACCTGGTCTGGAACAACAAGAAAAGACGGCCAGCTTTTTGTCATCAAGCTCAAAGCTGCAGAAGAAGGGGATCATGTCATAAGAGTCTCTGGTGATTTCAACAAGAGTGGCCTGCCGATGATATATGATTACTCAAAACTAGTGGATCTTGAGGTAAAAAAGGATGAGCTGGTAATAGGAACCTCAGTTGAAGATGGTGAAGAGTTCAGTTCAGGCCAGCTTGTTTATTTCTCAGTGTACATAACAAATCCAAATGATAATGTCAACTTCACAGATGTAAAAGTGCAAGTCAACTCTTCTTTAACAGGTGAGAAGACATTCTTGATAAATAAACTCTATGCTACAAAATATGTTGATGTGATAAACCAGTACATAAACATGCCTACAGTGACCCAGACAGAGAGTATTCTATTAAAGATCAATGTAACCTATAAGACACAGTTTGGAGAAGAGCTTAACAAAGTAGAACAGATGAGCCTGAGAGTCAATCCTCTAGCCCCATTCAGGATCATACATGAGGCAGAAGGTGTTTCGGTTACAGACTCAGGAAGCCTGACAGTAAACCATAAAGAATCTGATATGTCCCTGAGCATATCTAATGAGCTGGAGAAGGATATAGAAGGTATTGTAGTGACAGAGTACACCGGAGGTATCAGCAAGGAATCAAAGATATCCAGCAAAATATTTCTTTTGCCAAAGAACATAAAGACAATGATATATCAATATAAGATAGACCCTCCTGATCTTACCACAGAAAGCAATTACACAATAAGGACTTATATCCAGTATATTTTTGAAGGCCAGTCTTATAATGCTTCAACTGAGGTCTTAGTCAAGGTCAAACCAAAGGAGATGGATATTGATGTGTCCAAAGATGTTCTTGAGGATAATCCTTCAAAAGGCCAGATTGTGCATGTGAATTATGAGATTGAGAACACAGAAAAAGAACCGATATATGATGTAATCCTGCTCTTCCCAAGACAGTACAGCACAGACCTTGTTGGAATGACCAATTATACAATAGACCAGATTAGGCCAGGAGAAAGAATCAGCATTACCAATCAAGAGAGAGTGAGGATCAAGACAGATGACTCAGTGAAGCTTGAACCAACAAAGATAATATTCAAGGATTCATTAGGAAATGTTTTTAGTGATGAAACCACCTCAAGATCACTGGATATAGAGGATGGCTATCTGGCAACACCTGCTCTGCTGATTAATATAAGTGCTCCCATCAAAGCAATCCAAGGCGAAGATTTCAATGCAAAGATTATGATATCCAATGTAGGCAAAGAAGCTACAACTGCCACTCTGCAATATGGCGGGAGAACAGAGAAAGTCTCTGTGATGCCTGATTCATATAATATTATGAACTTAACATATAATCTTGAGGGACAGGGGCTTGTTGAGATCCCAAGAGTATTCACAAGCTATGATGTGGAGGGATTCACATATCACACAGCATCTGATATCACTGAGATATACCTTGCAGAGAAAGTAGAGAAGAAGCCTGTTGTCATAGAAGAGATTGTTGAACCGGTTCCTGAGGAGAAGAAGAAAATATTCAACATAAAGTATTTATATCTATTGGGATTCATAATACTTGTATCACTGATAATATTATACATAATAAAGAGACCTAATAAAGATGAAGGTTTTGAATTCATAGAAAAATAATGGTGCTTGACAAACTTAAGTTCTGGAAAAGAGAAAGTCCTTTGCAGCCATTAGATCCTCCAGGATCAGGATTTGGAGAGCCAAACTTTGGAGGTTTTGGCAAAGAACATGGTATGGATACAGGATTTGATACTGCTAAAGACAGTACACCCGGCCTTGGAGGCACTGGTGACATTGGAAAACTTGATGAATTTGGGTCAAAAACATCTGCCTCAGCAATGGACAATCCAGAAGAAGGCATAACCATGAAAGGCCCAAGCTATGAAAGGCCTCAGGACCTAGGAGAGATGAGACATGCTCCTCTCTCGCCAAGAGAATACCCTGCTTCTTCTGCTCAGGCACAGGTTCATCCTAAAGATCTAGAGATAATGTCAGCAAAGATTGATGCAATAAAAGCCAATGTAGAGTCAATAAACCACAGGCTTGAATCCATTGAGAGGATATTGATGGCTCAGGAGAAGAATAAGAGATATCAATGGTGATATCAATTCTTTGTTAGGCGAGATCATAGCCCTGAGAGGCCAGGAATCATCTTTTAATCAAAAACCTTATAAAT
>JAHJCS010000242.1 GCA_018812465.1 Nanobdellota archaeon
ATTTATAAATATTGTGGTGATGCTCTTTAAGAGGGAGTCCTCATAAAGGTCATTGAGCTTGCCTTTAAAAACCTCATGTTCTTGGCTATTGCACCTGCTGTGACCTTACCGACTATCCTGCTGCCATCTGCCACAAGAATCCTTCTGATGTTGTTCTTTCCCATGACCTCAAGAGCCTCTTCTATGCTTGCATCTGGGCTTATTGTTATCAGAGGGTAGCTGACAAGGTCTATTGCCTTGACCTGAGTGGGATTTTTTCCTTTTGCAGTGACTTTCCTTAGGATATCCCTTTCTGTGATTATGCCCAGAGCCTCTCCCTTGTCCTCAAGAAGCACTGAACCAGTCTCTTTTACCCCCATGAACATTGCCACATCAGCTGCTGAAACAGTAGGGGGCATTCGCTTTATCTCATGCATGATATCTTTAATCTTCATAGAAACCACCTCCTAGCAGTATATTAGGATAACAGAGTATATAAGGATTTGCTATATAAAGAATATATCAAAAGCAAGAATTAAACACCTTATTTGAACAATATGCTTGCATAGCCCACTGCATTAGTATAATCCCCAAGAAGATCAGCTGAAGTATAATATTGGAGGAGCTCTGCTGAGGCTTTCTTTGATTTCATGATCTCAATAAGGACATACAAAGCATATTTACCGCAGATTTTAGCATTAGTCTTTTCACAATAATCCATGAATCCTTTTGAATCTAGTTTTAATATCCTATCGATTGCTCCCTGATCAAGCTTGTACATGTTCTCCTTGATATTCTTTGAGAAAGGCATGAAACCATAATTCACTCCAAGATGAGTGAAGTCAGAGCTTGCTATGACCACTATCTTCTTGCCTAATTTCTCATATTCTTTTATTGACTTGATGAGGTCTTTTGCAGTCTCTTCATAATCAGTCTCTGAGATCATGATTGGAATGAACCTCAGCTTCTTCTCATTGTCAGAGCTTGCGAACTGCAGAAATGGTATCTGCACCTCTATACTGTGCTCTTCTTTGTGGGGCATCGGGATTATCTCGATATTGTGCTCCTCAAGAATCCTTCCGAATTTATCATCTGTCCTTGCAAGTCCCAAGGGAGTCTCCCAATCATCTTCTGAGAAGCATGATTTGTGGAAGCCCATATGGCTTGGCCCAAGGATTATGTAAAGATCAGGAAAGTCTGACCCTGCGATTGCCTTGAAACTGTATGCAGCACAAGGCCCTGAGAATGCATAGCCTGCATGAGGTGAGATTATTCCTTTTATTTGGCCTTGTCTTGGTCCATAAGGAAGTTCTCTTGGGCCCCTAAGGTCAAGGAAAGCGTCATTTATCTGCTTCAGAAGTCCATTTTTATTATCCCTATAGAACTGGCCTGAGACTATGGGTTTTCTTATCATAATCCTCCTCCATAAGCACTGCTCTTGAAAGGCCCATATTTTCTTGAGAGAGATACAATAAAGAGAAGTATCAAGAATAATAAGATTATATCAATAAATATCCATAAAGTGACAGCTAAAGACCCATACACCCATAATGCAACAATTCCAGACCAGTAATATACTGTTGTAGGAGAAGCCAAATGGAAGGTGATATCCTTGTCTACCTTATGTGTGAAGGAGATGTAAGCAAGGAATATGCTGTAACTGAACAAAATAATGACAAAGGTTATCTTGAGCCAGCCAAAATGCTCCATTTTTCCTGTGAATAGGAATCTCATGAGTTGTATTGCCATCCAGAACATTGTTATGCTGTTACCAAGGGCAGTGTTCCAGCCCAGTTCCTCATCAGAGTGCAGATCAAAATAGATCTCAAGGATCAGCCATAAGATGATCAAAGGAAGTATGAACCATAATGCTGAGAGATCCACAAAAGGAGATTTCAGTATATCCCATGCTCCTGAGAGCATCTCATTGTAAAATGCCATTTAACCTCTTTTAGTCCAATATAACCATTATTATGATATAAGAAATAGAATAATAAAGAAGAATATAAAAAGTTTAGGTTCCTTCCTGCCAGCTTGAGAGATATTTTTAGCTCTTTTTAAAGAGATTATCAATATTCTCCAGATATTTCTTTATTTTTATACTTTTCTTAGAATGTTTACTTTCAATTGCGTTGATAAACTTCAGAAAATCAGACTGCCTTGTGATAACAACATTAAACCAGGTATTCCCGTTCTTTTCTTCATTTGATATCCTGCTATAAACACCTATTTTAGCCAGTAGGTAATTTATATGGTTAGCATGATATTGAGAATCAGTTGTAATCTTTACAGTAGGTATTATAATCCTGCTATTCTTGTATATGTGAATTGAACCATCACCATCAAATAAACCAGAGATATAACCAGGGATTTCTCCTTCTAAGAGGTCAAGATTTCTGTAATTCCTTGTTTTCCACACTATCTTTTTTGCAATAATCCTTGCTACAGAAGATGGAGGATATGCATAATAAGTATTATCTCTCTCATCTTTCTTGATAAATATTGAGCATTTAAATGATTTTGAGATTAAGCTACAGAATCTTCTGATAAGTTTCTTATCTTGATTACAAAAATAAAATATAACTCCTTTGCCTGACTTAATCAAGTTCATATGCCCATCAGAATGTATGAGACCCACTAATTCTGGTGAGATAGAATGCCCTTTTATAATTGATGGAGTTGAATTTCTTGAACCAATACTCAAAAGAGTGAAGTCTATGCTTTGATTTAAGTTATCAAGAAAGCTAAAATATAACCTAGTAGAGGGTTTCACTGTGCCTGCCCTGATCTGATAAAGAGTTGTACAATCATGCTTAAACATATTTGAAAGATCTTTGATAGAGTAATTCTTATTGAGATTATGGAATATTTCTAATCTTTCTTTTTTATTCCAGTGGATAAACAGAGAATTGTCTATTAAGTCTTCTTTTCTTATTTCCAGAATTGATTCTACAGCTTTTCTAGACATTCCAAACATATTAGAAAGATTTTCCGAGGTTTATATAACCTATGCCCTCACAAGTCCAGTGACCAGTGAGAAGTTTATGAAAAAACAATATAAAAAGAAATTAAGAGATTATGTGCCCTCTTGCCATGATGAAAGATACTTAATCTGTTCAGGTGTCAATTCATCAATGTTGATGCCCATAGATTCCAATTGCAGGCCTGCAATATGGTCATCAATCTCTTTAGGAAGATCTATCACCAGGATGGGCATTTTTCCCTTGTTTTTTACACAGTATTCAACTGCCAGAGCCTGTCCACAAAAGCTTGTTGACATGACCTCTGAAGGATGCCCTTCTGCTGCTGCAAGATTCACAAGCCTTCCTTCACCGCAGATGAATATCTTCTTTCCATTAACAATATATTCATCAAGGAATGGCCTGACCCTTCTTTCAGACGAAGCAATCTCTTTTAGTCCTTTTACATTGATTTCTGTATCAAAATGCCCTGAATTAGCTAATATTGCACCTGACTTCATTTGTTTAATATGATGCGCATCTATAACATGCTTGTTTCCGGTCAATGTGCAGAATATATCCCCTATCTTGCAGGCATCTTCCATCTTCATGACCCTAAATCCATCATAAGCTGCTTGCAGAGCACAGAAATTATCAACCTCTGTCACAATGATGTTTCCTCCAAGACCTTTAGCCCTCATAGAGAAACCCTTGCCGCAACTTCCATATCCTACAACAACTATATTCTTGCCGGCAAAGAGTATATTTGTGGCTCTGATTATGCCATCTACTGTTGATTGTCCGGTTCCAAAGATATTATCCAACAGATGCTTTGTCTTGTTGTCATTCACAGCTATCATTGGATACTTTAGAGCCTTGTCTTTCTCCATTGCCTTAAGCCTGATTATGCCTGTTGTTGTCTCTTCACATCCACCGATTATTGAGGGGATGAGTTCAGTGTGCTTTGTATGGATCTCTGACACAAGGTCGCAACCATCATCTATTGTGATGTTTGGCTTAAAAGCAATCACATGATTAAGATATCTGTAATAATCCTCATTATTCTCTCCTTTATACCCCCAGACCTTGACTCCTTCTTCTGCAAGAGCTGCTGCAACATCATCCTGTGTTGAGAGAGGATTACATCCTGTGATTGCGACATCAGCGCCTCCTGCAATGAGTGTCCTCACAAGGACAGCTGTCTCTTTTGTCACATGCAGTGCCAGACCCACTTTTATTCCTTTGAGGGGCTTCTCTTTCTCAAACCTCTTTTTAATCACCATAAGAGCCCCCATATTGCTCTCAGCGATCTCAATATTCATCTTGCCCTGGTTTGCGAGCTTGATATCCTTTACTTCATAAGTTTCTCCTTTGTCCATAATACCACCTAATGCCTGGCAATGACCACACAATTATATAATTTACTAGATTTTTCCTGGACAATGTCCGGTTTAAATTAGAAATATTGGACAAAAAACAAAATATTTATATATGGGTTGAACATTCTAAAAAAAGGGAACAGAACTTGAGTCATAATCTTTCTTTATGGCTCTGAGGGGTGGTAGGAGTTCATATGATGATCATCGCCATATGTAACTTGTTGGCGCAAGTGAACCATCCCTCGGAGCTACCCTCATGAGACTAGATGAAAAAGACCATGATATAATCTCTTTTCTAAAAGATAATTCAAGACTTTCTGTAAGGGATATAGGAAAAAAGACAGGCATAAGACCATCAACTGTCCATGACAGGATAAAGAAGCTTGTCAAAGAAGGAGTCATAGAAAAGTTCACGCTTAAGCTCAACAATAAGGCTATTGGAGAAAATTTCATAGTGTTCATGCTTGTGGCAGGAAAACCAAATGAGTATGTGGGCAACACACTCTTAGGCCATAAGAACATAAAAGAGGTGTTTGGCATAACCGGCGAGTATGACATGATATTCAAGCTGAAGTTCAAGGATGTAGAGGATTTCAATGACTTTGTCATAAATTTCAGGAAGCTCAACAAAGGGGTTTCAAAGACAATGACAATGGTTGTGACTGCGACACTCAAAGAGGACATATGAATTCTAAAGCAGATTATAATGCACAAGAGAGATAGTGCGCATGAGAAAGTCTGGATAATCTATGCTCTTGATTTACCTGAACATTCTTCTGAAGAACAGAGCTATCTTCTGCAATGCTGAGACATCCACAAGAGAAATATCTATTTCTTCATACTCAGAATAATCCTTTCCATTCTTGTCATTATACTCTATTGTGATGGCCAGTGTGTTGACTCCC